>NZ_JAUOSH010000001.1:0-274345 GCF_030548765.1 Shewanella sp. 3_MG-2023
CAGTGGCGAAAACCACGGACTAAGGTGCAAAACCTACTTAAACGTGGCGTCAAAATTCAAGTGGCCGTTGGTTGTGGGATCACAAGTAAAGGCCCTTGGCGTAGCTCTAAAACACCAGGGATACAGCAAGCTCTGAGTAATGAGTATCTGAAGAAAGCAGGATTATATTCACTAAGAGATGGATGGATCGCAGTTCATTATTGTAATAAATAGGCTAACCAGAAAGTAAGTTAGGTGTTCTAAATGAACCGCCCTGTGCGGAGCCGCATGCAGGGTGGTGTGGGGGCTGGAGGTTAGATACCTCCGGCTACCCGATTATACAACGTGCTTATTCGCACACTGTTTTTCTATATACCTAATAACTTCTATGCTTTTATCTAAATATTCTCTAACTCGATGAACGGAGATGCTTGTAGCCTTTCCATGGGCAACTAAATGTCGATTAGTCATGATTGAATCAATTGCCTCTTTTTTATCTGGATTATTTTTAAAGTACTCTTCCAGCTCTGTACCCCACTCTTTTTTGAATTGGTTCGCTACATTAACAAACCTTTGAGCTTTGGGGTTTGCAATCCCCTCAAGATGTTTTAATGTATATCGAGAAACATGGGGGGATGAAGCTTTTGATACAAAGTCAATATATACAGCACTGATAGCATTTTCTAAAAAACCCGAAGTTAAAACGCATAAGTATTTCCCCCAATGCCCCTGCAACTCTAAATTTCCTAAAGTCGACTTCTCTGTATCATCGATAAGTTTTGTTAACTTTGCGTACTGCCTCTTAAGCTCAGTGTTATCCATCACTTAACCTCTCAGAAAGATATCTTTCGCAATATCTATTCTTTTGAGAACACCTGCTTTATTACCTGTTGATTGCGATATTGCTTCTAAAAATTCTTCATTTTCAGTTAATTCTTTATATTTATCTGCTACGAATTGAGGACTTGGGGAACCGTCTCGTTTTATTTTTTCTGTTAATCCAACCATAGCTGCTTCGTATAATGCAACATTAATAGCTAAGGTTTTTCTAAATGGTCTTGTTGCAATTGATTCCAAAAATATATCGCAACATTGTATGAAATAGTTGGAATATTCTTCTAATCTTGAATTTTTATCTTCTTTATGGCGTTTTACAAATCGGTTTAAGAAATCTTTCATTGGTGCTTCATATGAAGAATATCCCTCTAACATTGCAAAATAACGAATAATTAACTCTTGATCCTTCATTCTCTCATTCACTTTTCCGTATATTTCTCTCCATGACGGGTGATCATTTAAGTGATTTATAGCATCAATGAAGCAACCGTGGTAAACAGCGGTTCTTATTTCTTGAGGTTGTAACTTTCTCCCGCCAGAATTTAGGCGCTCAAAAATATGATATATACTAGTGTCGTTGTCAGCAGGGGCATCCTGTTTCACTACAGTTGCATGAATAACACAATTCTCTAAATTAATTCGGTCCTTAGAGTCAAGCTCTTCATAGGATTTTCCATCATATTGTGGTTGAACCTTAGAAAGCCTAAAAACTCTCTGCCTTTTTTCACCTTCTATAGGATTAAAAACTCCTTTAAAAAAATACAATAAAGATAACAATCTTTGCTGACCATCGATCACTAACATTTTGCCTGTATCTGGCTCTTGAGCTAAGAAAATACCAGGAACAGGTAAACCCAGTAATAATGATTCAATTAAGCGCGAAGATTCTGGTAATTTCCATACAAAGTTTCTTTGAAATGGAGGGATAAATATATCACCACGGTTAACTCTTTTAACCAACCCTTCTACATCAAAATCAATCCCATAGGAAGTAATGTCATATCTAGTTATAGCCTCTTCTTCCTCTTCAACAGCTTCATCTTCGATATTTAACTCTTCATCCAACTCACATTGAAGTTCTTCTACGTATTTACTCATTTGTATTCCTAAATATAAAGTTATATATCGCCTTGCTCACTGGCGAGTAAAAAGTTGTATAACAGCTTATTCAATAGCAGCACAATAATGTTCCAGGCTGCTCAATTCAAACTTCAAAGGTACCATCGCTAAGTCCTTGTTGTAAATCGAATATTTTCGCGAATACGTAAATAATGCTCAAAATACTGCCGGAAAAAGAATACATCTTTGTTTACGAGGTCTATACAACACTTTAAAAAATTTCGCAGTAGACTGATATGTATGGGTTTTCTAGAATGTTACAAAATTATCGATGCGTAAAAAGCTCATTTTACGCATCCTTTGGCGCCAGAATTATCTCAATTTGGAGAAAATCAGTTATACCTGTATAGGCAACCAGTCATTTGGACGACAAGTAAGGCGGTCATAATCGATTAGAAAAAGTAAGGTTATGCTGATTATCCCATTGCTAGCACCAACTCATTTTGGGGCAAAATGTTTTACGACCACCAACTTTATACTTCATTTATATTGGATCCGTTACGGTAGTCCATTACTTCAATTTAATCCATTGCCTGCCGCAGGTGATGTATAGGATATACAAATGTCGCGATCACATGGTCAATGATGTTCCCGACATCATCATGACATTTCCCAAATCCCTATGGGTCAGATGTGAAAGAGCGACCTTTTGTGCAGATACAACTGCGAGACGCTGCACTCTTTATATAAATCAAAAGGTCCATGTAAGCTCTGCCAAAACAAATAACATCCATGTTAAACGGCCAGTTCGGCATCCTTGCCTCTCGCTCAGAGCGTTTCACACTGTGAAACTTCGCCATGTTTTGGTCAAATTTGTTCCAGACAAATAATGACATTCCCACCATCCTTGGCGGTCAGAAGCTCGCTGCTGCATCTACACCGGGATTATTATCTCTTCGATTTAACTTTATTCGTGGGAATAAAAAAGCTAAAAAGCAGAAAATCTATTTGCCTCCGACTCAATATGAATTGAGGTCATCGAGAAAAGACCGTGAGCTTGGCATGGATGTCAAGCTAGCTTTCGTTAGGCCACGGACGGCCTATCGGAAGCGTGAGGGCTTTTCGACAATGACCGAAGCGGTCTACAAACGAAGTCCAAAGCTGGATCAATCCCCATCGAAAATTATGCGCTTTTCAGCATTTTTCGTTAGGGGCGCTGAGGGATATCCAAAAGGGGAACAAGCGCTTTTCCCCTTTTGGTCTGGTGTGGGCGAAGCACCACGACTTTGATTTTTCACATGCAAAATAAATTGAGGGCAAGCGTGAGTGTGGAAAGACACAATGTTAATCCAAACGGAGTTTGGAAATACACAAAGGAAACTGACGGTTTAAATCTGATCTGGGCGAAGCACCATGACCTTGATTTGTTCAAAATGGCAGTCTAGATTTGGGCATAAAAAAAGAGAGCCTATTGGCTCTCTTGATAATCCTGAAGGGGAGTAACAGGATTATTTCCAGCTTTTCATCTTATGGCCTTTAACGGCATAAAATAAAATGAATAGATAACATGGGATCATCACTAAGTAGCCGCCTTGCATGCCAAGGGAGGTTGCTGAGCTGGTTAAGCCCCAGAATACTGGGCCAAATGCGCCACCAGCAATACCCATGATGAGTAGTGCTGAACCTGTGCTGGTTAGTTTACCCATACCAGATAAGGCTAACGGCCAAACTGCTGGCCAAACAATTGCGTTAGCCAAGCCTAAAAAGGCAATTAACAGTAAGGTATCTGGCAGTTGTGCGCCGCCAAATGGCACCAATACAGTGTCAGAAATAGCCGTTGAGCTGCTATCACCAAATACAATACCAAAGGACAACACCACCCCAAGTATGGCGCTAATAAGTAGCGCATTAGGCTGAGATATAAACCGTGGAATACAAATAATCCCTAAGGTGTAACCCACTACCATGCATATCATGGTGTATGAGGTCATCACCCCATAGTTTTCAACCCCTAAGGTGAGTGCATACGTACCAATAGTATCACCAGCGATTACCTCAACAGCCACATAAACAAACAAGGCCACCACCCCAAGGGCTAAGTTGGGTTTTGCTAGTGCCTGTTTAATTTGACCTTTACTGGTGCCCTCTTCTGCTTCGTCTTGTTCAAGCTCTGGTAGCGGTGATTTCTTAACAGCATAGGCTAAAATACCAATGAAGATTGCCATGCCTAAATACGGCAGAATTAAGCTGTTAGCCATTTCATCAATTTGAACCTGACTTAGGGTGGTGCCGACGCGATCTTTAAAGCTATCAAGGATTAATGCGGTAAACACCATAGGAGCAATAACACCCGCGCCTTTATTCAAAATCCCCATAACACTAACGCGTGCTGCAGCAGACTCTTCAGGGCCTAAGCGAACCACATAAGGGTTAACAGCGGTTTGTAATAATGTTTGTCCGGTGCCCATAACCAGTTGCGCGAGTAAGAACAAAGCAAACACTTGGGTTTTAGCGGCTGGAATAAAGAGTAAACCCGCCACCATCATCACGCCCATACCCAGCGCCATACCGTTTTTATAGCCCACTTTACGGATGACCCAAGCTGAAGGTAGTGCGGTAAAAGTTACTGCAATATAAAAAGAGAATAGAATTAGTGACGCTTGAAAAGGGCTTAACTGAAGGATTTGCTTTAGATATGGCATTAACGAACCATTAAGCCAAGTCGCAAACCCTAATACGAAAAAGAGTATTGCCACAATGGCCATGGGCACTATGCTGCTTTTTTGCTGACTATTATTCATTGTTGTTTCCATAAACCCTGCTTCTTATTATCATTGATATTTCAGCACTGACTTCCTACTAGTGCCCCATATGAGTCTTATTATTATTGAGTTTTTATCAACAATTTGACCTAGCAATGTTGCTGCAGATCATAATCGTTGTGCATTTCATGTTAAAACATAAACACAGCAAAGACAACGCTGTCATTTCATTAGCAACTAAACATCATTGATCACACCACAAGCCCCAAAATAAATCTTGCATGCAGTTCTTAGTGACAGTCCATAGTGACAGTTCTAATAAACAGCTCTCAGAGGCCGCTCTTAGAAACAGCTCAATAAACAATCATTAGATGCGAATAAAAATTTTACGTTGATAAAGCCACAATAAAATTAGCCATTGCACTGTCAGTAAGCTCAGTACAAAGAGTAATGGTTGCCAGTCTGCTGGGGTGGCGCGAATAAAGCCGCCCAATAAACTATTGGCTAAGTATTGCCAATTAACCACACTAGATGCGATATAGATGATGATGGCATTAGTGCCAATCACCACAAAAACAAAGGCCCATTTGTGCCATTTAAGTACATCGATAATGGCGTAAAAAATGGCGAGTAAGATAATACTCCAACCACTGGTTACCAACACAAAACTGCTGGTCCATAAGTCTTTATTGACCGGAATAATCAAGTCTAATAGCCAGCCTAATGACAATAACGCCGCACCAATAATCACCATACTCAAGACTTTTAGCCATTCACCCCTAAGCCCCCATAAGGGCGGCTTGGCTTTAACAATATAGTGACCGACAAACACACCGATTAAGCCATTTACCACCGCAGGCAGTGTGGATAGCACCCCTTCAGGATCTACGGCTCTATTTTGATATGCGCTACCAGGTAGCAGTATTGAATCCACGTAAGCGTTAATACTATTTTCGGCGCTAAAGCGGGCAAAGGTTTGGCTTGTTTGATTAACAGCTGCTTGAGCTAATTCTGGGTTTTGAACTAGCCCAGAATATAGCGTGAGATCGGGATAAGGAAGATATAACTGAATAAGCCCATAGCCAATTAATAGACTAATGGCGACAATAATTTGGGTTCTAAGGCTGGTATGCCACACCAACATCGCGCCTATAAACCATGCAAAACCAATACGTGCCAACACACTGGCATAACGCACACTGTCGGGATCTGCAGGCATACCAACGCCCCAACCATGATTATAAAGTACCCCTAAAAAAATCAGTAAACCAAGGCGCTTTATAGCATGACGATACAAGGGCAGCCGCTGCTGCATTGGTAGTTTATCTAAGCGTTTTGGTGACAGGCCTAAAGCCACACCGGAGAGGAAAATAAACAGCGGGAATATAACATCATAAAAGGTAAATCCATGCCATTGACTGTGATGCATTTGGCCGTCAAACCAATTCCACCCAGCCCAGCCGGTTAATATAAATAATCCAGCAAATAGGCCCTCACCGCCAAGGATCCAAAACATGTCAAAACCGCGCAGGGCGTCCAATGACATTAATCTTGGCTTCAAAGCGGTTTTAGTCGACATACATTAGCCTTTATCGCATCGGCTAAAAACCACATCGCCATTAATATAGGTTTGGTTAACTTGATAACGCGAGTTATCGTTTGCATTAGCAGCTAACAACACTAAGTCTGCGCGCTGACCTACGGCTATGGTGCCAAGCTTAGCTTGCTGTAGATACTGCGCTGGATATAACGATGCCATTCTAAGGGCTTCTTCATAACTGAGGCCAAGCATGCTAACCGTATTGTTAACTGCGCCAACCATATCAAGTACGCAACCTGCTAGCTCACCTGATTTGGCATTGAGCCTATCACCTTGACGTATGACCTCGGTGCCAAACAGTTCAAAGCTGGCATCATCATCCAGTCCCACCGGTGGCATAGCATCGGTTACTAACATGATTTTGCCTTGGGGCTTAGCTTTAAGGGCAACTTTTGCAGTCGCACTGTGAACATGGTGGCCATCGACAATCAATCCGCACCATGCTGCATCACTTTCTAGCGCTGCGCCCACCATGCCCGGCTCACGAGAGCCAAAGCCTGACATGGCATTAAACAAATGTGTAAAACCGTTAGCGCCAGCATTTAACGCCGCCAGCACAGTGTCATAATCGGCATTTGAGTGACCTAAGCACACCTTTACGTCGTTAGCGATTAAGGTTTTTATCACCTCAACTGAGACATTTTCAGGGGCTAAAGTGACCACTTTTATACCAAGATCTTGTCGTGAAAATATCGCCAGTTCTTCATCTGAAATACTGCGAATAAACGATTGTGGATGCACGCCTTTTTTAGGCACACTTAAATGTGGCCCTTCAAAGTGAATCCCTAACACGCCTGCAGATTGCAGCTTAATAGCCTCGGCAACGGCATCAGCGGCTTGCGCCATCACCTCAACTTTATCGGTAATGAGCGTCGGCAGAAAACCGGTCGTACCAAATTGAGCATGTGCTCGACCTATGGTCTCAATACAATCAAGGGTTGGTGCGCTATTAAACAGTGCCCCGCCGCCGCCATTGACTTGAACATCAACAAACCCTGGCACTAACGTGCCTTGTAAACGCACTTCTTTCGCATTCGATACTGAATCTAAGGCGATGATGTGGCCGTCTTCAATAGAGATCACCGCGTCTTGATGAAATTGCTGTCCATCAAAAAAACCGTCTGCTATTAGGGTTTGTCTCATAATGTTCTCTTTATATTGCGTTAATCTTTAACTGCTTACTTCTTAATGCTCACAGTCGAGTCAAACTTATAGTGTTTGGGTGACTTTTTTCAAACCTTCTGGCTGATCTGGGTCAATACCACGGGCAACAGCGACGGCGGCTACATCGATATAAAAACGTTGTAGCAATGCTAATGGCGCAACACGCGGGTGTATTTCAGATGATGTTTGATTTAAATGCACCAAGTCTGCGCCACGTTGTTTTACGTTTTCTATTTGCTCGATATGGCTGTCATAAGACTCATCATTAATGCAGGCATCGACAATAGCCAGTTTCTTTTCAACTAAAGTCACCGGCCCATGTAAAAACTCAGCGCTACTGAATGACTCGGCATGAATAGAGCAAACCTCTTTCATTTTAAGGGCAATTTCTTTGGTTACCGCATAACCTAAACCACGACCTAAAACCACAAGGTTATTAACCCCTGCTAAAGACTCGGCGGTTAATTGCGGCGCTGCGTCAACGGCTGTTTGTAATGCAGCAGGCATTGAATCAACGGCTGCAGCTAACGACTCACTTTGGGTCCACTCAGCAGTTAACTGCACAATGGCTGATAAAGTCGCTAAGTAGCTTTTGGTCGCTGCGACGGCTTTTTCTTCACCCGCTCTAAGCGGTAATACCACATCGACAATATCTTTAATTGGTGCTGTTTCATCGTTGACTAATGCGACACAAAAAGCGCCTGCTTCTTTAGCCATTCTCGCTTGAGCCAATATATCTGGGCTACGGCCTGATTGTGAAATAACAATCACTAATCCGCCTTCAAGTTGTAAGCTTTTACCATAAACACTGGCAACTGATGGCGCTGCAGCAAAAGTTGGAATGCCCACTTCAATTTCAAATAAGTATTTAGCAAATACCCCTGCGTGATCTGATGAGCCACGACCAACAATCATCACAAACTTTGGCTTAAAACTACGTAGTTTTTCACCAAGCTCTTTGGTTAAGCCAGCATTAGCAGCCAGTTGCTCAGCGATTTTCTGCGGTGCTGAACGCGCTTCACGTTCCATAATTGTATTTGTCATCGAGTTAACCTTAATTTATGTTCAAGTTGATCCATTGAGGTATCAAGTTACTGAGCAGTGCATGGCGATGAATTTATCGTTGACACTGAAAATTTTAAGCGAGTTCAAGATAATTTGGCGAGTTACAGACTCTTGCCGTTATCTGCGGCAAACTGTTGCTGCGCAAACAAGATAGCGCCGATTTCTGGTGGTGATAGCGCTTCAGCCACTTTGCTAGCCACATCAATGTCTAACCAATGTAATAATGGCTCTGCTAGGCCGCCAATCATCGAAAAACGACTAGGATGAATGACAAATAACTTTCTGGCCATTTCACTAATATAACCCGCTCCCTGTTGCACAATATCAATGGCAACCTCATCACCATTGTCGGCGCATAACAGCACAATACGGGCTAATTTGGCGTAGGTGCTTGAAGACTGTCCGGCAAGATGCTCGACAATGCCCATGGCATCATCAACATTAAAGTGTGCTAGTAATAATTGTGTTAGTGCGGTGTCGGCGGCAAAGCCGTCTAAATTCAGTAATACATGCTCAGCGGCTTTTTGGCCTAACCATGCGCCACTGCCTTTGTCACCTAATGCAAAGCCATGGCCGCCAATTAATAAACTTTGCTCGCCTACATGGGCAAAGCCACAAGAGCCAGTACCGGTAATAATCACGGCACCATCATCGCCGTTGTGGGCGCCAATACAGGCAGTATGTAAGTCTGTGGTGAGGTACATTTTGGCAAACGGGTGCTGCCAGTTGTTCACTTGGTCAAACAAACGCGGCACATTCACGCCAGCGAGGCCGACACCGGCGATTAACTGCTGAGCGTAGCTTGGTGCTAAGTTTGCATCTGCCAAGGCAAGCTTGGTTGATTCGATAATTGAATTAAAAGTTTGTTCTAGTCCGTGAAGAGGATTAGCTCTACCTGCTACACCAGTGCCAATTACACCTTTTTGTGGGCAAAATATGCTGGCGCGGCACTTACTGCCACCACCGTCAATTCCGATATAAAGCTGTGATTCATTTTGCTGATTAACGCTCATGACATCCCTCTTGTCTCTATTACCCAAGCCTTTTATAACTGATTTTTATAGGCTCTTTTGTAAGTTAACTTTATGTTACACCACAAATGACAGCGTTGTCATTTACTTTTTGTGGTGTTTATAAAACAAACAGCGAAGTAACTATTAAAGCTCTGATTTATATTGATTTTAGCTAGGTAATTAAATTGAAAGTTTTGGATGTTTTGCTGATTTGCTTTTAAAAAAGGACGTTAACCATTCGATTAACGTCCTTTGTATTTAGTTAACTGCACAGCAATAAAAGCCAGCTATAAAAACAACGAGCGCCCTTTGCGTTTTCCTGATGCGGAAATAGCTCTTATCTCAATATTACCTGATACCTTTACCGGAGCTTGGTATTCAAGCCATGATGCTGTTTCAGCAGCGTTATTGTCACTCTCTTCACTGAGTTGACGATACTCAATCTTAAGCCCTGGAAAGGCAATATTGGCATAAAGCAGTCCAGCTTCAATTTTTGCCCCAACGGTTGGCACCCGATATTCAATGTTAGCCACATCTAACTTAGCCAGCTCTTTATGGCCTAAGGTATTAGCGATGTCATTCCATTGCTGTTGCTGCTGCTTACGCATATCAGCAGTAAAGTAACCTGAGTTTTGATGATAAACCGCGCCTTGATACTGATATGGCACTTCCCACTTTGCTTTATGCCAAGCTTTTTCAGCTAGCATTAGCAGCCGTGGAAACATCATATATTCAGCGACTTCATCACTGCGAATAGTTTCACTCCAGATTTGACCTTGAATACCACTAAAGCCTTTACCTTGTTGTAATGGCGCTGAGGTCACCTTACCTTGCTCATCTTTTTTAACGCTATCGTCGGCGGTAAAGGGGTTATTTTCGATATCATTCCATTGTTCCGCATTCGCAGGTAAGTTATCTGGCATAAAACTAAACAATTTTTGGCTGTTTAGCGCTCGGGTCGCCCAGTAGTAACCATGCTCTTTAGGATCAGCCTCATAGGGGAAATCAAAGTACAACACTTCAGGGTTTGAAAGCACAGTATCCCAACCTAAATTGGCTTGGCTGTGGGCTCTTTGATAACCATGGTGTGAAATCACATCCCAAATGTTGGTTTGTGATTTAGCCGGCATATTGTCTGCATTAGTATGGCTCATACCATCGCTCCAACCTGCAGGTTCAATACCTTTAGCGCTGACCATATTGGCGACGCGCTCAATAAAATAAGCACCTAAATCATCGATCGATTTAACCCCTTTGTCATTGTTAGCAACAAAGTCTACGCATTGTGGTGATTGCTTCCACGCCCCTGCCGTTTCATCAGCGCCAATGTGGTAGCGTTTTAGCGGATGGCCTGCTTGTTGGTGCAATTTAGCAATTTCATCAATGACTTTATCGACAAAGTGATAGGTCGACTCCAAGCACACATTTAGGGTGTTATCGTTATAATACTGCACCGATGAATACACTGTGGTGTCGTTAGCATCTGTCAGTAAGTACTCATTAGCAGCATTATTTTCGCCACTTGCCATAAACTTACGGTAGCGGGCATCCATAGATTTTATCGCAGCACGTGAGTGACCAGGCATATCCATTGACGGGATAACCTCTACTTGGCGGGCGCTGGCATACTGCAAAATGTCTATATAATCGGCTTTGCTATAAAAACCATTTACACTGGCATCAGCAAAAGGGCCACTGCCCAGCTGGGGAATTAAGCAGGTGCTTTCGGTTAAATCATGGCAACGCTTACTACCAATATCAGTAAGCTCAGGTAAGCCATCAATTTCTAAGCGCCATGCTTCATCATCGGCCATATGTAGGTGTAATTTATTGAGCTTATAAGCTGCCATTTGATCGATTAAATCAAATATCAGTTGTTTACTATGAAAGTTACGGGCGACATCAATGTGCATACCACGAAAATCATAACGCGGTGCATCATCAACAACCATAGTATTTATACTGAGTTCTCGAGTATCGATTAACGCTGCAAGTGACGAAAGACCATATGAAAAACCACTGTCGGTGGCGGCGGTAATGGTAATGCCGTCAATGGCCACCTTGAGCTGATAAGCGCCATCAATCCCTTGCTCGTCTGCTGTAACCTTGCTGTTTTTAACAAACGCTAACGACAAGCCTGTATCTGATTGCTTAACCCCAAGTCTCGCTAATCTCGACAAAGCTGCGGCAACTGCTGCTGAGTCAACTTGCTGGTAATTAACCTCAATACCTTGAGACAAATCTACCGGTGTATTACTTGATGTAACGCTAGCACTGAGCGGCGTTGGAATAATGCGATTAATGGCAGCCTCGCGATTAACTACAAGGGCATTATTGGCTTCAAATAACACCTCAGCACGGCTCCACGCTAAGTTATCGGTTGCGGTTCTGCGATATTGCCTTTTTTCATCCGTAAAGGCTTCAACATAGGGTCTAACTTCCATGCCGGTTTCTGCATCAATACTTAATTGAGTGCTAGCTATCACGACAGGCTCTAAACCATCCACCACAATGTAATAGTTTGGCATTGGGTCAGTTTCAGATAATTGCCATAACTCGCCTCTAAAACCAATGCGTTGGGTTACGCCAGCGCTAAAGCCAGTGAATTGCTCGGTGGGGGCAATTTTATGTAAATCACCTTGTACTCGAGTGATACTATACTGCGGATTTAACACCGCTTGTACTGGGCGCATTTGACTGAAATAAATTGCCCAGTCGGCATGGGGAATATTAACTGAACTGGTTAAATCAATTTCAGCGATAAAACATTGCTCATCAGGCTGTGTTGCTGAGCAACTTTCTTCAGGGACATTGGTCACCATGCGATAAGTGACTTTTAGATCTGCGGCAAATTGTTTTAGGCTTGCTTGAGTCCAAGCGCTATCAGCGGCTTGATTAGCCTTATGTTGCAGATCTGAACCATTAGCTGATTGAGCATCATCAGACGTAGAAGGAGCTGAAGAATACTGGCAACCCACTACGCCTATTGATAGTAATAATGCTGATGCAAGGATGGTCTTTTTCATATATTCCTCAATTTATCCCTAAATGATCATCTGATGAGATGCCGCGCGTTGACTGACTACTGACGTTAGCCTATTTTAGCGAAATTACTGCAGCTAATTTTTAGCGGCAACAGTATTTAATTAATTAAATTTATTAGTGTATTTAGCCTGTTCAATATCTATGTCTCGTTAACTGCTAGGTTTTATCCTTACTAAGAAACCGGCAAAAAAATAGCTGGGAACAAAAATTGTACCCAGCTTATACTCGTTTCTGGGGAGAGACTAAAAGTATAAATTAATGCTATTTCGCCCGACCGAAATAGCATTAAGGCATGGATAATAGGGACCTATAAATTATCCATGTCGACCTTAAAACAACGACTCACACACAAGCAATGACAACGCTGTCATTCAATAATCTACCGAATATAGAACGAGATTTCTACATTTTTTTTATGTTTTGACACAGGTTTGCAACAATAGACATTAAAAACAAATAATAACAGTGGCTTAATTGCTTAAATTAAGCTTAATTGGCTTAGTAATAACCAAGAATATTGGCATCTAGTGGTAAAGAAAGGATTGAATGAAGTAAAAAGCTTTAAGCAAAAGAATCTTATGCTAAATATGCTACTAATAAAAAAGGCATTATTTCAATATATGAAATAATGCCTTAATACGCGCGATACAATAAGATTAAGCTTTAGCCATGATCTCAGTGCGTGCTAGACGGTTAACTTGGTTTAACGATGCTAAATGACCATAGATAGGACCTAGTAAGCCGCGCTTTCTAAGTTCTAAGTAATCTTCATCTGACAATTCATTTAATTTAGCTTCATCAATTAAGTATAAGCCATTGATGTTGCGCTTCTCACCCGCTACATCAACCGTTAATGTTTGGGTTGTTAGTAACTCTTTTTCAGCCAAGAAACCAAGAATGTTGCGGCTTGCTTGATCTTGCTCAAAATGCGCGATTAAGGCTTTTTTGCGGTTTTCTAAGTAAGCAGACTCTTGCTCACCTTCAAATAATGCTTGGCCTTCAGTCTTGCTGACTTCAGCAGCAGATTCGCGAATACCAATCCATACTTTGTCTTTTACTTCTGGGTTAAGTACTAATCCAAGTGGATAGTCACGGACAACAGCAGGGATATATAGTCCTTGCCACTTGCCGTCTTTAATACTCAGGTTTTGACCAGGCTTAAGACCTAACATAGCAACAGCTTGGAATTCACCGCTATCAGTGTTTTTAACGAATACAATTGGGTATTCTGTAGCTGCACGAGCAATCTCATGCAAAGTTACTGGAACAATATGTTGATCTGCAACGTGTGCAAAATTAGTTGCGGTAATTTTTAAATCACCGTGCTTTGCGTGTTCAAGTAACGTAATTTGGTTAGACATCTTGGCTCCTTCAGGCGCTTCTAATCAATAATGATATACATAAAAATAGGGATTCAAATCCCTTTTGTTTTAAACTTTTGCTAGTAGATTAAAATAAAAAATCCCAAAATCTTTAGCTGATGACTTATTATAAAGCCCACTATCATTTAATCTGCAGCTTACGTTACCGTATCAAGCAATAAAGTACCACTAGCTATTCGCTGATATTTCACCTAAATCGTGCCAACTTTCATCTATAAGTATAAATTTCACTCAACTGGGTTCTAAGTTTATTAATCCTGTAGCTAAACCTTTTGTAAACCGTAACGGTTAATTTTATCAAGCAGTGCTCGATGCTCTGGTAAGTCTAGCGCCAGCTTGTGGCCTATTTGCTGTATTTTATTGGCCTGCTGCTGGGCACTTTTAAGGTACTGCGCCTCGAGCGACACGTTTTTTGTTTGATAATGCATCCCGTATAAGACATACAGGTAATTATCAATATTAAACACTTCGTAGCGTGAGAATAGATCATCGGTTATCGGGCTAAAGCTCTGCCATAATTGCAATTTTTGTTGCAAGGATTCAGGTATCGTTTCAGGCTTTTGATTATCTAACCAAAAATCACTGTCAGTTCTATCTGAAATGCAATAATGCAACTTAGCAAACTCCACTACTCGCTCCCACGCGTAACCTATAGTGTGATTAAAGCGCTCAGACAATGCTGGCATTTGCGCCAGTGTCTGCGGTAGTCGCTTAGCTAAGTAACCGGCGGCAAAATCAGTTAATAGTATTGAGGTTGCCTCGATTGGCTCTAAAAAGCCTTGTGCTAGGCCTAATGCTACACAGTTTTTTGCCCAAAACTGTTCGCGGTAGCCCACTTTCATGGGGATTTCACGATGGTGTAACTGGTTTAGTTTTCCGCCCAAATAACGGTTAAACTTTTGCTCAGCTTGTGCGCTTGTCATGTGGTTATCAGAATACACAAAACCAGTACCGCGGCGCTCTGGCAAAGCGATATCCCAAATCCAGCCTGCTTGATGCGCTGTGGCAATGGTAAAAGGGGCAATCGCTTCAGTAATGTCTGTCGGCACTTGGGCAACAATGGCTTTATTCACCAATAACTGATGGGATTTATCCACAAAGCCGACGTTAAGCTTTTTGGCTAACAAAATGGACTCAAAGCCACTGCAGTCGATATAAAAATCAAAAGCTAACTCGCCGAGCTTATCAGTTTTTAAGCGGCTGATATTGCCTACATCATCTATTGCGGCATCTAACACATTGGCTTTGATATGCTCAACGGCATATTTACTTGTGGCGTTAGTGGCTAATAATTGGGCAAATTTTGCCGCATTTAAATGATAAGCATAACTCACCGAGCCAGCGTATTCGGGGGTGGTGATGGATTTAGGTGCCTTTAATGCCTCACAAATATAATGCTGAGGTGAAACCATTGCACTATAAGCCATATCCTCAGTGGCGGTTTGGTTCCAAAAGGCGCTTAAGTCATCGCCTAATGGGCTTGGTACATCAAATAAGTGATGGTAGCGATTATCTGCGCCATGTTTGGTTTTATCGAGCCAGTTTCGAAATTGGATAGACTGCTTGAAGCTCACATCACACTGCTGAATAAACTCGGTTTCGCTTATTCCAAAGCTTTGTAATGACTGCCTAATAGCAGGTACAGTGCCTTCACCAACACCAATGGGCGGAATATCAGGAGACTCGATTAACGTAACGGACACATCAGCCAATGATTGCACCGCTTTACCAATATGATTTGCAGCAAGCCAACCAGCTGTGCCACCACCGATAATAACAATCTTCTGCACTTTCATATTACGCCTCTTAACTGTTAACTGTAGATAAGTCGCTAATTGGATTTTAACCGTATTTACCAGTGGAAAGTTAAAATCAAAAAGCCTAGCAAGTGCTAGGCTTTTTATGCTTCTAAATCAGATTAAAAACGTAAGTTTAAACCTAACTTATAACGAGCTTCACCTTCAAAGCTCCATGCTGGGTAACCACCTTTTAGCTCAGGCTTAACGTCAGCATCATCAGGTGCAACACCTAATTGAACACTGTCTTCTTCAAGTAAGTTAACTACTTCAAATGTGATACCTAAGTAATCAGTGATATTGTAGTTAGCACTTAAATCAAGTGTACCGAAGTCTTGATGTTCACGGTTACCGTAGAAACCTGGTAACTCACGCATCATGTATTCACTACGCCAGTTATAAGCAACACGTGCTGAGAAGTCATCCATCTCGTAGTAACCAACTAAGTTAACAGTGTGCTTAGAAGAGTCAGAAAATACGCTAACTTGATCAGGGTAGTTCTCAGCTGCAGCATCAGAATCAGCAAAGGTATAGTTAGCAGAGTAACCAAAGCCGTTGTCAAAACCATCTTGGATTTGCAGCTCTATACCTTGGATTTGACCGCCAGTACCATTTTTCTTCGTTGAAACAGTCCAGTTATCTTCACCTGAATTAGGATCAACAATACCAATACTTTGATCTAGCTTCTGCTCTGAGGTGATAAAAGAGCTGATATCTTTGATAAAGTAAGAAGCACTCATTAACCCGTCAGGACTGAAATACCATTCCACACCTAAATCAGCTTGAGTCGCTTTAAATGGCTCAAGGGCGATATTACCGGTACTAACCACTTGGTTACCTGCAACGTCATCGTTGTAACCTTGCAGTGCCGAAGCTGCAAACATATCAGCATAATTAGGACGTGAAATCACTTGTGATGCTGAAGTACGGATAATGACATCTGGCGCCACATCAAATGCAACGTTGATACTTGGCAATACGTCATTATAACTTGCATCTTTAGTGCTTAAGTTATCGGCATAAGTACCATCAGCTTGCAGCGCGAAATAATCAGATGATGCATCTGTTGATATATAACGTAAGCCGAAGTTACCGCGCATACCGTCTGACTCAAAATTAGCCATTAAATATAACGATAGGTTTTCTTCGTTAATGGTGCCGTAGCCAGCCTTATATACGGTCCCTTCTGTCGAGAAACCATTAATTGCAGCCTTAGCATCACGTAACATGGCATCCATATCTGGCTTAGGTAAGGTATAACCTGCACCCGATGAAATTTGACCACTGTAATATGCTGATGCATCTTTTGCTGCTATATCAGCATTAACGATTGCAGGTAAAGTTAACATGCTAACATCATGATCTGCATAACGAACACCTGTTTTGAATGAGGTAATCGCACCTAAATCAGTCGGGATAGTAAAGTCTAATTGTGCGTAAGTTTCTTCATCTGAGTTTGGCTGCTTTTTAAGTGCCCAACCTGCAGGGGACAATTGACCACCAAAGTCATCTGCGGTGAAGTTTTTATTAGCAACATCTATTTTGATGATTTCACCAGTCGCATCATAAGTACCAGCATAATCAGCAGCGGTACCTAACCAGAAACCATAGTTAGAAGTTAAATCAGTACCACCTTCAGACTTGGTGTTACCCACACGACCTTCTACTTTAAACATGTCATTTTCGTAATCGAAATTGAAATCGTAAGTATTTGAGTCCATGCTAGCTTGGCGCGCCCAAGTTTGTGCCCAACCTGGGTTTTCACCATTACCATCACGGCGATAGAAAGTACAAGTGCCTAAAGAGTTACGCTGTTCACACGCTTCGTCTTTATCATCTGGGAACATCACGAATAATGAGGTATTTGCGTTGTTCGCTTTCATGTCCAGACTCATAATGTCTAAACCGAAATTTAAATTATCTGTTGGACTGTATTGGAATGAACCGTTAATAGCAGTACGTTCACGCTCTTGTTCAAAAGTCGTCGGAACAATATCACCCCAACCAATTAATGACTCAATACCATTGCGTTGATAAGTTGTTTCTGAGCCAGCTGCAGAAATTAAGAAACCAAAGTTCTCATCTTCATTTTTCCAGCTGTATAGGCCTGATAATTCAGGATC
Source organism: Shewanella sp. 3_MG-2023 (assembly GCF_030548765.1). Lineage (NCBI taxonomy): Bacteria > Pseudomonadati > Pseudomonadota > Gammaproteobacteria > Alteromonadales > Shewanellaceae > Shewanella > Shewanella sp. 3_MG-2023. The sequence goes on from NZ_JAUOSH010000001.1 coordinate 17,826, forward strand.
TGTTTCTTCAGAAATTGTACCGTAGTCGCCTTTAGCACTAAGGAATACAGTATTGGCATCTAAATCTAATGGCTTGCGGGTTTTAACGATAACGGTACCGCCAACACCACCTTCAGGTAAATCAGCCTGAGACGATTTATATACTTCAATTCCACCGACCATTTCTGATGGTAGTAAACTGTAGTTAAAGCTTCTGTCAATTGACTGTTGATCGTACCAACCGGTAGATGCAACTGAATGGCCGTTTAATAATGTACGAGTCAAGCTGCTAGAAGCACCACGAATCGAAACACCTTGGCCTTGACCAAATTGACGGCTCACAGCCACACCTGGTATACGCCCTAATGACTCACCCACGTCACCATCAGGAAATTTACCGATATCTTCAGCCGTTACCGCATCAACAACAGAGTTAGAAAAACGTTTATCATTAACTGAAGCCTTCATCGAGGCACGCATGCCTTTTACTTCAATTTTTTCGATATTTTCTTCTGTAGTTTCAGCATCTGCTGCAAACGCAGCAACTGAAACCATACTGCCAAGTAGGATAGCAATGTTAGTTGCTAAAACATTTTTCTTAAAATTAATAGGTCGCATCTTCATTTCCCTTCCATAACTTTATTATCGTTTTTGGATACATAACCATTCCAATCGGAATGACAACGCTGTCATGTCTAGAGCAAACATTACACAATATTTAACAGTCTTGCCACAACAAAATAACTTTATTGCAGACAAAATGTGCAAAGCCAGCTTATATAAAACAGATGTAAACACAATTAATAACTAAAAATCAGACGCTTAAATGTTGACGATGTTTGTATCAAATTAAGAACAAATAGACTTTAAAGTGAACTCATCCAACCAGAAAAGTAATTCGAGATTGCCTAATTCGATAAAAATCCGCACTATTAGAGTTAAATCGGCTTAGCTTTTGTTTTTACCTACAATATTGATAACCTTCATTTGGGGATGATTGTTATCAATATAAATACAATGCTAAGTTCATCGCCTGAGTTTAAGAGTTAACAAATAATGAAAGTAACCATAAATGATGTTGCCAAACATGCTGGCGTATCAATTAAAACCGTTTCACGGGTCACCAATAACGAATCGTCAGTCAGACAAACCACGGTCGACAAGGTCAATGCAGCAATTAATGAGCTAAATTATCAACCTAACTTAGCAGCAAGAAATCTAGCAAGCACAAAATCCTATGTTATTGGTTTTATTTATGATAACCCCAATGCTTATTATATTATTGATATGCAGAACGGTATTCTTTCTGCCTGCCAAGATAAAGGCTACGAGTTGTTGATCCACCCTTGTAATGCTACCTCTGACACAATTTGTGATGAACTAACCAAAATGGTCAAACACTCTCGGCTATCGGGTTTAGTGCTCACCCCGCCAATGTCAGAAGACCCGAAGATACTTGCAGCACTTGATGAAATAGATGCTAATTATGTAAGAATTATTGCAGGCGAAAGCACTGATGCAGAAAATGGGCTTACTGTACTTGTCAATGATAAACATGGCGCTTTAGAAATCACCCAACACTTAATTGATATGGGTCATAGTGATATTGGATTTTTAAGTGGCGATCAGCAGCATGAATCAACCAAAGAGCGTTTAGCAGGGTTTAAAGATGCCCTTGAGCACAATAATCTTAACGTGAATAACACCTGGGTTTTGGATGGTAAATACTCTTTCGAATCTGGGGTAGAAGGTGCCAATAAATTGATTAACTTAACCAAACGGCCTACGGCAATCGTCGCCTGTAACGATGAAATAGCTGCAGGGGCTTTATTTGCTGCGCGTTTAGCTGGGCTTGATATACCAAAAGATTTATCCATTGTAGGATTTGAGGATAGCCCCTTCTCCCGACAGACGTGGCCCAAATTAACCACAGTGCATCAACCAAACGTGAAAATTGCCAAAGTCGCCACTGAACTGTTAATCGCCAATAGCAAAGAAACGACTGAGAAAAAATCGATGGTATTTACGCCTGAGCCGGTTATTCGGGACTCATCAAGCAAACCATGATGGCAATAGTGAGCTTATAATTTATCCCCAATAAAAAAGCCTCAATAAATTATTTATTGAGGCTTTTTTAATTTAATCTATTGTAGATTAAACAGCATCTTCGTTTTCTTCGCCAGTACGGATACGAATAACACGTTCAATATCGGTTACAAATATTTTTCCATCGCCGATTTTACCCGTACGAGCAGTATCAACAATAACCTCAATGGCTTGGTCTAATTGCTCATCTTGAATAACAAGCTCGATTTTTACTTTCGGTAAAAAATCGACCATATACTCAGCACCACGATATAATTCAGTGTGACCTTTTTGACGCCCAAAGCCTTTCACTTCAGAAACCGTCATGCCTGTTATACCTATTTCCGCAAGTGACTCTCGCACATCATCAAGTTTAAATGGTTTAATAATGGCTTCTACTTTTTTCATCAACACACTCCTAATCACTTGGGAAAATATAGATTTAAATTTTCATTCTCAAATTTAAATCTATTTATTAATAGTTTGGATACTTGAACTATCTTACTTTAAGCCAGAATAATTTGCTCATTATTTTATAAAGTAGGTATTAATCAGTTTAAAACTAGCAGAGTCAGCAAAAGCTTCTATACTTTTTCGACTACTCAGATAATGAACCTTAAAAATCAAGGATGATTTTTATGAATACCCAGTTAAAGGGATTTAACCTAATTGAAGTTATGGTCGCTGTTTCCATTGCTTCAATTATTTCGACCATGGCAGCTCCATCACTTAATAATCTGATTAACCATGCTCGCAGTAAAAGCAATATCAGATCTATACAACAACTTATCCAGTTGGCCCGTAATCATGCCATTAGCCTAAATGCTCGGGTAACTGTTTGTCCTATCGAAAATAACCAATGTACTAACAACTGGCAACAAGGTTTCACTATATTCATTGATGGAGGAGAGTCAAATATCATCAATACTGGCGACCACATTTTACATATTGCACCAGCCTTTAATCCAAACGATATTGTTTACTACAATAGAAAAGCCATTAGGTTTCAACCTGACGGTCTAGCCTCAGGTACGAATGGTACATTCAGGTATTGCCCAGAAAGTTTTGATAGTCCATATTCAAAAGCTGTCATTGTAAATCAATCCGGTCGGATAAGGTTTTCACGAAAAAATAAGATTGAGTGTAAACAAAACTAGAAAATTCATATGTGTTCCAAGTGAACTTTAGGCTTACAAAAACACTGATTTCAAAGTCATATTGCCTTATACTGAATTAAGTATTGCAGAGGAAAATATGCATGAATCAAATGAAAAACGGATTTGAAAACGGATTCACTTTAGTTGAACTAATGGTCACTCTTGTAGTTGCAGGAGTTTTGATAGGTGTTGCTGTACCTTCATTATCAAGTCTTTATGAAAGTAGCAGAAGCAGCTCAGCCACAAGCTCTATCGAGTCAGCCTTAGTGTTCGCACGAAATCAAGCGGTAAGCTTTGGTAGAAGAGTAACAGTTTGCCCTGGAGATGGCAGTGCTTGCTCAACTGATTGGATTGATGGTATTGCCATCTTTATTGATGACGATCAAAACGGCGTTAAAGATAATAACACAGATGTTTTACGTTATATCGATGGTTTTAATAGCGACGATTTTATAAAGACATCATCATCAGCAATGATAACTTTTAATTCGGATGGCTTGGTAAGCGGTTCTAACGCTCAAACAATTACCTATTGTCCAGGTGCAACAGACAGTGACTATTCAAAACAAGTCTCTTTAAGCGCCTCTGGCAGAGTTCAGATTATTTCAGACAATGTAAACTGTATTTGAATCCTTTTGAGTTAATCAACAGTACGTTAGTTATTGTTATCAAAGGCCGTAAGTAACGCAAAAAACACATAATAAAAAAGAGTTTATGGTTAACCATAAACTCTTTTTTTATTTAATGAAGAATATACTTAATTCCCCCAGCACTCCGTAGGAGTCTTAACGCCGTCTGAAGTTATTTGGATAACAGGACAAGCTGTATCACGTGTTGCTTGAGTGCCTATCGCAGTTGCTTGCAAAGTATATCTAGTAGCATTCCCAACAGAGGCATCAATTTCGTAAAAACCATTATCGACAATATAAGGATCTGCATCCATTCCCAATTGTTTCATATTTTTGGTAAATTTCTTATGATCCAAATAGAATTGCTCCTGTCTGTTAGTTAAATTCATTAAACCAGAAAGAGCATCAGCTCTTGCTCCCTTTGCAGCGAACTTGGTGTAACTCGGATAGGCAATTGAAGCTAAAATTCCAATTATAACTACTGTAATCATGACTTCTATTAGTGTAAAACCTTTATTTTTATTATGTAAGTACATTCTAATTCTCATTCTGATGGTAGTAAATTCGGTTAACACCTAAACCACCGCCGATACATTTATCATCACCTTCAGCGCAGCCATCAGGATCACTTCCATCCACTTTTTCCATAGGCAAATCAGGAGTTATAAAATACGTCGATGAGTCTCCATCTTCGTCTGGGCTAGAAATGAAGATTTGAGGTGTGTCAGGTACTTGTTCACCCATTGAAAAATAATCTTCAGAATGTGAATAAATTCTCGCACCTTTATGCAAATCAAGTCCACGTAGCCTACCTTGCCCAGGAACTAAACAAGCCTCATCTGAGGCCCCTGTAGCTTCTGGAACATAAGAAGTGAAAAAGACTTTACCATAAACAATTGTCGCAGCTGACAATGACTTTTCACCAATATCAGTAAAATTGTAATACCACCCTCTTTTAGCTCCAAAGGCAATTGCTTCACTGTCAGTTGAGGGTGACTGAGTGGTAACGTTATAAAGGTTTGTTAGTTCTAACGCAGTCGGTTCAGTATTGCCACTGGCAAAGCTATAGGATTTTGTTATGATATTTCGGTCTTGTAGGGTAAAGAACCGGTCATTTCTCTCTTTATCAAGTGGATGAGCTCTATGACCACTACCAATCACAACTGCATCATATGGAATGTTTTGATAAGTATTTGTCGTCGTTGAATTACCATTAGCATCTGTGTGAGTATGTTCCGCAATATTACTAAACGAGGTTTGCGCGACTACTGGTGCAGAAAAGAAACGAAGATCTGAAGTTGTTGTATTACCACCTAAATTAGCAAATTTAAAAGCACTCCAAGGAGCTGAAGTATCAGTAGGTAAACCCGGTAAGTCTATCCTCCAAACATTTGCACCAGTATCTGTTGCATAGAATCTGTCAGTGAGCTGATCGCTATTACTATCTAAAATAGCAACTTTGTTTGGGATGCTGTCCTTTAAGCCAGGTATAACAGTATTACTACCCGAACGGCCAAAACTATGGACTTTAGCGCCAGTGTCAGCGTCGATAATATAAATTCCAGCACCAGTCGTATCATCAGAGCCTACACCAGAACCATCCTTTGTAGCAGGAGTGTAACCTGCTCCAACTATAATCACAGGACTAGCAGTATTAGCTGATACAGCCCCTGCTGGCCAACCAGGGACTTTTGTTACGACAGGTTCAGCCCAAGATTGCCCCATGAAAGTAAAAGTATTTGTAGATGAAATCCACTTAAGACTAGGAAAATCAGGCGTTGTGATATCCAGAGCATAATAAGATGACCCACCACGCCTCATACCCACAAATAGCCATGCTTTTGTTACTTTTCCGTCACCATCCCTTTCTATATAGGGCACTGGTGTACTGTCCATTCCATAAATGGAATGGACACCAGTTTTAGGATTATCCCTTAACCCCTTAATATTCGGAAGTAACTCCGTTGGCATAAATGCCCATGACTCTGAAACAGAACTTACGCCACCAGTTTCTTCATCTTTAAACATATGAAGAAAACCATGATTTGTCCCCATTAAAATACGTATATCAGGCGTAGTAGAGTTACCGTAATTTATAACTAGAGGCCTCGAATGTAATGGATCACCGATAATATCTTTTCTTAAGTAAGGTGCTGCGTTACTGCTATTCGTTTCATCATATTTTTCATCATCAACGTTTTCGCCCATTGCCCATTTAAAAGAATCCTCAAGTGCACTTTCCTCAACTCCCATGTATAAAGCTAATTTTGAATCAGTATTTAAATGACTATTTTGCTGTGCATTTGCTTTAGTGAAAGAAATGAGTTCACCAGATGTACCTTTATTAATTAGCACGTTCCGTGTAGTTACATCAGTTTTATGAAGCTCTCTTAAAACTTCGGCCACGCCACCATCAGAAACATCATATCCTTCGTAGTTTGCTCCACTACATACAGCTGCAGTAGTCCAAAGTGGACAGGCACCTTGTGCGATGTAGCCGGTATCATCGAGGGCTGCATTATCGTTTTGGTCTAATAACGCTCCATTACTACTGACTTTAAATTTCTTTAAATTACCTGACCACCTAGGGCCTTCATCAGGTAAGAACATTGCAAAGTAAGCATCATCACCGGTTTGAGTTTTATCTAAGGCAACAGAAGGAGACGAAAAGCTTGCACTGTCTTCTTTAATTGCTGCTAAAGCTTTTAATAATGATGCTTGAAGAGCTGATGCTGTCAACGCTGAATAATATTTACCTTTACCTAATTCAGCTGTTTTCTCTAAAATTTCTTTTGCAGCTGCTGCTCCACTACTGAAACCAATTGTATAAGTCGTCACAGCTTGTAAACCAGGTACATTAGGATTGACATCATTATTTGCCATCCAACCAGCTAATGGCGGCATCAAATTGCCATCTACATGGCCTGTAACAGATGTATTTCCCGTTGCAGTATCTAACCCTAATAAGGTTTTGATAGCACTGTTGGCTGCTGTATCTTTGTTAGGGACGCCATCAGTTACATAAATGATTGATGCATTTGATTGACATTGCTTGTCAATAAAAGGGGATATATATGCAGTACCAGCTGTATTTTCAACGGTACTGTCATATGTTGGATTTTTACCTTCACCGATGGAGTTACCAGTATCGTGACCAAAAGTAACCGATTTACCATACATATAACTATAAGCTTCAAATAGCGTTTCACACAAAGGGGTATGATTAAGATTAATTGAAACTAAATCTTCAATCGTTGAATTCAATGCATTTTTACTCGCAACTGATGATGGACTAATACCCGCAATAATTCGCCCTCCATCTCTTGGGTCACTAGTCGAACCGCCAGTGTTATAATTAAAAATTTCAATACCAAAGTCCACACCAGGAGTATTGGCAATAACTTCTTGTAATACCCTCTTAGCAACATCCATTCGCTTATAAGGTTTAGTATCGGTTTCACCATTTGGCTTACTGCTATTGTGATACCAAGATATATATTCTGCAGTATAAATATTCAGTGGGCTTCCTAATCCAAATTCCGTCAATTTTGCTTTTTCAATATCAACGTCATAAGGAGATGCAAGACCATCGACTGGATAACCTGAACCACTTGCATTATTTGTATTGGAATCCGCTATATCTTCATAACAATCTACAGTAGTAATTGATGAACCATTTTCAGCAGGAAACTCAACCCACTTCCCACTCTGATACTCTCTAAAATACCCAGTATAAACACCGTAATCATCCAGAAATCCAGAAGAAGAGTCACATCCATTGATACCATTTAGAAAATACTGTTCACTACTCGCTGTTGGTACAACTTCTGGGTCTGAAGAAAAGTAGAGTTTTGTAGAATTCCCTAGTGATGACTGCACATGAAACCTTGGTGCGGTAAAATCACTAGAAGTATTACCATCTCCTCCCATGCTACCCGATGTATCAAAAATGATTAGAACTTGTGGATTAGAATTACTCCTAGCTGAAGTTTCTAATACATACAATTCGGTATCATCAGCAAAACTTCCGGCTGCTAATCCAATACTCATAAACCCGATAGCAAAACTGGTTATTTTCTTAATCATGATTAACTCCCCGTAAGCACTTCTTGTTCAACGCCAGTAGTGACGGTGAGCTGTCCAACACCACTGCGGCCGAAAGTAGCAGAGCTAGAAACTTCTAACCTCCTACAACTAATTAAATTCGCAGCACTAGCTTTCTCAGTACGCTGACAATTAACATCAATACCCGGATTATCTTCAGGCATTAATTTTATACTTTGATTGCCATTCATTTCAGTCGCGCTTCCATTTACAGTCATTGTACTAAAACTGTGAACTAAATTATCCTTAATCACTGTGTTTAAGCCGCCCTGTGCTTGAGCAAGAGCAGAGACTCGATCGCTCCCAGCGCCTGCCATTCTTAAAGATTGACTAGAGTTAACAGCTAAAGCGACTCCGATAATTGTCATAACAATCAGGACGATTAATGAAAAAAATAGCACCATCCCATTTTGTTTTTTTATTTTTGTGTTCATATTTAAGCCTTTATATCTAATTTCGAATTAACACCGGGTTATCTAAAACTACAGTTGTAGACATAACCTTCCGGCGATAATGGTCATTCGTAGCAGCAATAGGCTTATCCCCAAGTTGATATACAATTTCGTTTTCATAATTTTTGTCCTCTTGGATAGATCGAACTAGAACATAAATTTTGATAGAAACTAATCTTTGAAAACCTTGGTTATCCCACATAATAGAGCTTACATCTTGAGCGGGCATGAATGAATCAGGAGTTGAATCACCATCATCATCGAAACCATAAAGAAATCTGATATTTTCAATACCTTCAACTAATTGGTCTTCATTACTCATGCCCCCAGTGAGACTGAGTGTACGTCTAGTTAGAATTGGGATGCCTGAATCATCTTTTATAAAATAAACACGATGCTGAAACTCCCAGATTCGACTATTCAATTTATTTGGGGCTGCAGTGGTATTACCATTAAAAAATTCAATTTCATTTGAAGCTACTGATGCATAATATCGATTGTCATCTAAGTCAGCTTCAAGAGTGGCTGGGCCAATTAAGCGTTTGATTTGAATAACATCAGTGCCACTATTCGGAGAAATTGCAGAATTGCAGTTTAATGTATTCAAACTGCTGCCCTGTTCATATCCCCATAAACGTCTAAAATGTGCAGGTACATTAATTGGAAATGTTTCATTATTGAACCCATCTCCAACACAATCACTGGTTGGCCCAGTTGCAGAAACTGATGTATTTACTCCCAGTAATAAATCTGTTCCTGTAATATCACCGAAAAAACCTAATTGACTGATGTCACGCTCCATTATGGCAAGTGCGATGCGTCCATTTTCTTGTAATTGAGTAAATTGGCTGGTTGTAGTGACATTACTGGAAGACATACTGAACATTGAAAACAATCCAGCAGAAATAAATAAACTAATGAGCATAGCGATCATTAGTTCTACCAGTGACATACCTTGTTGTTTATATTGAATAATCATTTAAAAACCTAAAAGATTGCTGTTTCTATTTCAAAGATGCGTTTTTTATTATTTTTATCGCCGCAGTTGATAACATAATCAGAATAACCTGTTTCAGTTCCTGAAGATTTACGTATTCCAGTCCAACTCATTACTACCACGACTTTACTTGGCTCAACATAAATACACCCGTTTGGAGCTGGTAAACCACCAACATTGTTACCACCGTCATTTTCGGCTTCACCAATAAAAGCTGACTGCCATTCATATACATCCCAAAGTTGTAGCTCAGCAGGCGTGCAAATTGCAGCCCCCGTGCATGCTTTGGAGGGCGCTGTTAAAGAATCACCTGTATATGTGACACCAGTTTCAGAGCCATAGGAATTTAATACCGATGGGTTTAGTCGCATTCGGTTTATAATATCGTTTGCATAGTAAGAAGCTTGAGTTTGCTGAAAAGCTTCAAAACTGCCTCGTTTCGATACGATATGCAGGTTGAAAATGCCAATTAACCCTACAGTTAAAATGACTAATGAAACCATGACTTCAATTAAGGAAAATCCATTCCTTTTAGCTGACATATGTGTCAAACCTCCATTATTTGCCAATACATTGACGAATGTTAAATCACTATCTTTTTATAAATCCATCACTTAGCGGTTAATAATATCTGTTTACCTACACTTGAGCAAGATGTAACCGAAAGGTGTCTAGTTGTTTACCAAATATAAGTAAATCGTTAACTTAGACTGTTTCAAGAGTATAGTCTATTAGTTGCAGATATAAAAAAACCGTAAATCTTTACAGACTTACGGTTTTTAATTTTTTAGTGAGTTTGTGCGTTTATTAAGTGCTATCGTAATTCCGCGGGAACAGCGAAGACAGTATCTTCTTTGCGCCCTTCAACCTCAGTTATTACCGATGGTTCGAATTTAGCTATCGCATCAACAACTTGTTGAACCAGCACTTCAGGCGCTGAAGCGCCAGCAGTCACTGCTACTTTTTTTACATCTTTAAACCAAGCTTCATCAACATCGGCAGCGGTATCAACTAAATAGGCTTCTGTACCAGTTTTCTCAGCGAGTTCACGCAGTCGATTGGAGTTAGAGCTATTTTTTGAGCCTACAACAATCATTAAGTCTGCATCTGATGACATATTGCGCACTGCATCTTGACGATTTTGAGTGGCATAACAAATATCATCTTTACGCGGCCCTTCAATGGAAGGAAAACGTTGTTGCAAGGCCGCAATAATATCTAGCGTGTCATCAACTGATAATGTGGTCTGCGTGACGAAACATAGGTTATCTGGGTTATTAACCTTTAAAGACGCTACATCTTCCGGGGATTCAATCAAATAAACCCCACCTTCAGTGTTGTCGTATTGACCCATAGTGCCTTCAACCTCTGGATGGCCTTCATGGCCAATCAGAATACACTCCACGCCTTTACGGCTTGCACGAGTAACTTGAAGATGCACTTTAGTGACCAAAGGACACGTGGCATCAAATACTTTTAAACCACGCACTTTTGCTTCTTTGCGAACAGCCTGAGAAACACCATGAGCACTAAAAATCACAATACTGTTATCAGGCACTTGCTCTAACTCATCAACAAATATAGCGCCGCGGTCTTTTAGGTTTTGTACCACGTAACGGTTATGTACGACTTCATGGCGGACATAAATCGGTGGTTCAAATAACTCTAAAGCACGTTCGACAATGCTAATCGCCCGATCAACACCAGCACAAAAACCGCGCGGATTTGCCAGTAAGATGTTCAGTTCTGGCGATGTAGGATCAACTTTAAGCATTTTAAAGTACCTCTACCACTTCAAGTTCGAAAGTTAATTTCTGACCAGCTAGAGGATGATTCAAGTCTATAGTCACTGAATCACCAGCAACTTCACGAACCATACCTGGGATTTCACTGCCGCCTGGACCACCGAAACTAACAATGACACCAGGTTCTAATGCCATATCAGCAGGGAATTTACTTCTGTCCATATGATGCACAGCATCAGGATTAGACTCACCAAAAGTATCAATCGCATCTAAGGTAAAGCTGTGCTTATCACCTTTATTCAGGCTTGAAATTTCTGATTCAAATGCAGGGCTTAAGCTCTCATCACCAACATTAAAACGCGCTGGTTTTCCTGATGCTTTGGTGCTTTCTGCCGTTGAGCCATCTTCTAAAATGATATTCATATGACACACTATGGAACGTGCAAGTTGTTGCTCAGACAAAATAGACTCCCTAACTTTCTGCCGCTTGGGTTTCGGGTTTAAACGCTTCCCAAATAATCAATGCTGCACCGATAAAAATAGCTGAATCAGCAATATTAAATGCTGGATAGTGGCTGGTTTTCCAATAGAAATCGATAAAGTCCACTACGTAACCATGCATTAAACGATCAACTAAATTACCAATGGCGCCACCAATAATGAGCGTATACGCAAGGTTGGTGCGCCACAGCGACGCTGACTGTTTACGCAGCCATATCGTCAGCAGTGTGCTAAAACCAACGGCTATGATGGTAAAAAACCACCTCTGCCAGCCACCGGCTTCACTTAAAAAGCTAAACGCGGCGCCGTAATTACGCACATAGGTGAAATTAAAAATAGGTAACAGCTGTATTGATTCAGACAGCTCAAAATTGGCTAACACCCATTGCTTAGATAGCTGATCGGCAATAAATACCAATACAGCTACCCAATACCAACGAATGCCGCTTTCTTTCCATGTTAGTGGCATCAAGCAAGTCCTTTATGCAAAGTCGCGATGTTCGCCATCGCCTTCGATGTTAGTTACGCAGCGGCCACATAATGTCGCATGAGACTCGACAGTGCCAACATCTTCGCTGTAGTGCCAGCAACGCTCACACTTCTGGGCTTCACTTGCTGCAACAACAAGCTTTAATGCAGCAAGCTCTGTTTCAATTGCATCAGCTGGCGCATCACTTAATGGGGCAACAATCGCTTTAGATGTTAACAATACAAAACGTAGCTCATCATTCACTTGAGCCAGTTTTGCCGCTAACTCTTCATCAGCATATAAAGTCGCTTCAGCTTGCAGTGAGCCACCAATACGCTTATCACGACGGGCTTGCTCTAATACTTTATTGACTTCGTTACGAACAGCTAAAAGTTGCTGCCAGTATTCATCATTTAAATCGTCAGCTAAGGTCACTGACTCTAGGCCTTGGTACCATTCTTGAGTAAACACGTATTGCTCACGTTCACCAGGAAGTAGCTGCCAGATTTCATCAGCGGTAAAGCTTAAGATTGGTGCAATCCAACGTACCATTGCTTCAGCAATATGGTATAAAGCAGTTTGGCAACTACGACGAGCGTGACCATCTGATTTAGCAGTATACTGGCGATCTTTAATGATATCTAAGTAGAAGCTACCAAGCTCAACAGAACAGAACTGCATTAGTTTTTGGGTCACTAAGTGGAAATTATATTGCTCGTAAGCTTCAATGATTTCTTCTTGTAGTGCTGCAGCGCGGCGTACTGCCCAGCGATCCAGTGACACCATATCTTCAGTAGCAATCATATCCGTTTCTGGATTAAAGCCACTTAAGTTAGCAAGTAAAAAGCGCGCGGTGTTACGAATACGGCGATATGAATCAGCGCTGCGATTTAAGATTTCATCAGAAACCGTCATCTCACCACTGTAATCAGTTGCTGCAACCCATAAGCGTAAGATGTCAGCGCCAAGCTTATTAATAACTTGTAGCGGTGCAATCACGTTACCTACTGATTTAGACATCTTACGGCCTTTACCATCAACGGTGAAACCGTGTGTTAGTACTTGCTTGTAAGGTGCTTTACCATTCATTGCCGTTGAAATCATCAATGAAGACATGAACCAGCCGCGATGCTGATCGCTACCTTCAAGGTATAAGTCAATCTCGTGGCCTTGGAATTCAGGGCGTGATGCAACAACTGATGAGAAAGTAGAACCTGAGTCATACCAAACATCTAAAGTATCAGTCACTTTACGGTATTGATCGGCTTCATCGCCAATCAGTTCACTGATCTCAAGATCCCACCAAGCTTGAATACCTTGTTGCTCGATACGGTGCGCAACGCGCTCCATGATAGAAACGCTATCAGGGTGTAATTCTTCAGTTTCACGGTTAACTAATAACGTGATTGGTACGCCCCAGGTACGTTGGCGTGAAATACACCAGTCAGGACGGTTCTCAACCATTTTTTCAATACGGCTTTGGCCCCAGTCAGGGATCCACTGCGTTTGTTCAATTTCAGATAACGCCTGCTTACGCAAGCCATGGTTATCCATTGAGATAAACCATTGTGGCGTTGCACGGAAGATAATGGGCGTTTTGTGTCTCCAGCAATGTGGGTAGCTGTGACGATATGCCACATGACACAACAGCTGGCCTTTCTCTTCTAATAAATCAACAACACTCTTATTGGCTTTGAATACGTGTTGACCAGCAAAAAACTCAGTGTCAGCTTTATAGACACCATTGTCACCAACAGGGTTTGCGACTTCTAAGCCGTACTTTTGACCAACCACGAAATCGTCTTGACCATGACCTGGTGCAGTATGAACTACGCCAGTACCAGCTTCAGTTGTTACGTGGTCACCAAGAATGGCAGGCACATCAAATGCAGAAAGAGGATGCTTGAAACGCATTAACTCAAGCTCAGCACCTTTGGTTGTGCCGATAACCGTATGTGACTCAGCCTCATAACGAGTTAAACAACTTTCAACTAGCACTTCAGCTAGAATAAGTGTTTTAGTTACGCCTTCTTTTACAAACTCAACTAGGCTGTAATCAAGCTCTGGGCTTAATGATAATGCACGGTTAGCAGGGATAGTCCAAGGCGTCGTGGTCCAAATAACCGCTGAAACCGTGTTTGTGTAACCTTCAACGCCAAATTTCGCTGCAACCGCTGCGCTATCAACGGCATTAAATGCCACATCAATAGCGGGTGAGGTTTTATCTTCGTATTCAACTTCTGCTTCTGCTAACGCTGAACCACAGTCAGTACACCAATGAACAGGTTTAACACCTTTGTGCAGGTGACCGCTTTCAATCACTTTAGATAAAGAACGCACGATGTTAGCTTCAGTGCTGTAATCCATGGTTAAGTAAGGATTATGCCAATCACCAAATACACCTAAACGAATAAAGTCTTCACGTTGACCGTCAACTTGCTTAGCGGCGTATTTACGGCATTCTTCGCGAAAATCAGCAGCTGAAATCTTTTGACCTGGTTTGCCAACTTTTTTCTCTACCATTAATTCAATTGGTAAGCCGTGACAATCCCATCCAGGAATATAAGGCGCATCAAAACCTGCCATTGTTTTAGACTTAACAATGATATCTTTTAATATTTTGTTTACCGAGTGACCAATATGGATATTGCCATTCGCATACGGGGGGCCGTCATGCAAAATAAACGGTTTGCGACCAATTCGACTGTCACGAATTTTTTGATAAAGTTCGTCTTGAGTCCAACGGTCTAACATAGCTGGCTCACGATTAGCCAGATTACCGCGCATCGGAAAATCGGTTTCCGGCAAATTCAAAGTAGATTTATAGTCGGTCATTGATCCTATACCATTATTTGGGCTGATTAATCTCAACCTGCATCATTGCTAAATAAAGCTTTTGCTTCATTTACATCATTCAAAATTTGTTTTTTTAACGCATCCAGTGACTCGAACGGATGTTCATCACGGATTTTTGCCACTAATTCAACTTCCACTCTTTTACCGTATAAGTCACCAGAGTAGTCGAATAAGTGCACTTCTAATTGACAGACTTGCCCTTCAACAGTTGGCCTAAAACCAACATTGGCAACGCCTTCATAAATATCACTACCATCCCAGTACATTTTTACCGCAAAAACACCTCTTACTGGTGACACTTTACGTTTTAATGCAATGTTAGCAGTTGGAAAACCAATGGTTCGCCCAATTTTTTGGCCGTGGGCCACTTTACCTGACAGTAACACTGGGTGCCCGAGTAAACGCCTTGCTTGCTCTAAGTTCCCTAATGCTAACTGCTCACGAACCGCAGTGGAGCTCACTCTGGTCGAACCTAAGATAAAGCTTTGGGTACTGACCACAGTAAAACCGAACTTTTTACCCGCTTCAAGTAACATATCAAAGGTGCCAGTTCTGTTTTTACCAAAACAAAAATCATCACCAACCACTAGATACTTCACCCCTAATTTATTGACTAATAAATCTTCAATAAATTGCTCTGCCGGTTGATTAGCAAAACGAGTATTAAAATTAGCACACAGAAGACGATCAATATTGAGCTCTTCTAGCAAACTAATTTTATCTCTTAATAAGCTAATTCTTGCAGGGGCATCTTGTTGGCGAAATAACTCTTGCGGTTGTGGCTCAAAGGTCATTACTACAGCAGGTAGCTGAAAGTGTTTAGCTTTATTAACTAAATTATTAATCACTTGCGCATGACCACGATGCACACCATCAAAGTTACCAATAGTGAGCACGCATCCATTATGCGAAGGTAAAATATTATGTATACCGCGAATTAGTTCCATTACGCCAAACAACTGCTACTGTAAATCGGCTGATTATATACTAGATAGAATGGATAATCAGCATTCATGATCGACGTTTCATTGTCCAAGGTTTTAGCCCCATTAGCACTAAGCTGAATAAATAGGCTAATGCACCTAATATGATGAGTTTTAACAGGCTGTAAACCTTAACTTGCATTGCCATATCTAACCACATTTGCTGCTCTGGTAATAAGTAAACTAATAGCGCTGCCATCACGAGTGTCGCAATGACCACTTTAGCGAAAAATACCATGGTTGAACGATTGACTTTATAGACACCAGCTAGGTGTAAGCCTCGATATAACAGGCCGGCATTAAGAAAGGCTGACATAGAAGTGGCAATTGCAAGTCCTACGTAGCCAAATGGAATGGCAAAAATGATATTGAACACCATATTGCTTACCATGGCGATAATACCGAATTTAACTGGGGTTTTAGTATCTTGGCGTGAGTAATAGCCCGGCGCCAATACTTTAATCATCATAAAACTCAGTAAGCCACAACCATAAGCCACTAAACTGTACGATGCCATCTCAACATCAGATACTGTAAATGCGCCGCGCATAAAAAGCACCATTAACATCGGCTGAGCAAGAATGATTAATCCCAGCATGGCTGGCATGCCCAATAATAAAATGGCTCTTACTCCCCAGTCCATAGTGTCACTAAAACCACTGCCTTTATCATCAATATGCTTTCTAGATAAAGCTGGCAAAATAACCGTCGCAATGGCAATACCAAACAATCCTAAAGGGAACTCAAGTAAGCGGTCTGAGTAGTAAAGCCAACTAATAGAGCCTGTCATTAAAAAACTGGCAATAAAGGTATCGAACAGTAAATTGATTTGCGAAACAGAAACGCCAAATAATGCAGGGATCATTAAGGTTCTGATTTTCACGACCCCACTGTGGTTCCAGCCCCATGACGGTTTTACTAAGGCATTTTCACGTAGTAAAAACGGAATTTGAAACAAAAACTGCACTAAACCACCAAAAAACACCCCTAAAGCTAAAGCGATTTCAGGTTGTTCCATCTTGGGGGCAAACACTAAAGCGGCAATAATAATGGTAATATTCAAAAATACCGGCGTAAAGGCAGAAACTGCAAACTTACCGCGGGTATTTAATATTGAGCCAGCCAGTGCGGTTAAGGTAATAAACCATAAATAAGGGAAGGTAATTTTGAGCATCATAGAGGCAAGTTCAAACTTTGCCGCATCCGGCCCATCGTTCATCCAATCATAAAACCAGCCACCAGCAAATAATGCAGCAAGTATCGGTGATCCGATAACACCAATTAAGGTTACAACGCTCACTATGCCGCCCAAAGTACCGGCCACTTTACCTATAAGCTCACGGGTTTCAGCTGGGGTTTTGTTTTGTTGGTATTCTGTCAACACCGGCACGAATGCCTGTGCGAAAGCACCTTCAGCAAATAATCGACGTAAAAAATTGGGAATTTTATTGGCAAAGATAAACACATCGGCACTACTACCTGCACCCATTAAGTTGGCAATGACTACATCTCTAACCAAGCCAAGCACCCGAGATATCAAGGTCATAACACTGACGATAGCACCTGATTTTAATAACGATTTACTCAAGCATCACTCCAAAGCCGCACACAAGCGTTTAAATTAAGTCTGATATATCTCAAATTTTCGATTCTAATGCTGTCTATGGGGTATAAGAACTGATAGAATTGCGCCACATCTTACACGAGTTGGGTTGAAGATAACCGAGCCAGGTAGTTTTATTTGTCTTTTCGACGTTATTTCTATCATATTCATTGACAAAATGAATAAAAGCAGGCATATTCCTCGCCCTCAAAGTATTAAACCCAGTTTTAGGAGTTGCACCTTGGCTAATAGCAAGTCTGCAAAGAAGCGCGCGCTTCAGTCTGAAAAACGTCGTCAGCATAACGCTAGTCGTCGTTCAATGTTACGTACATACGTTAAAAGAGTTATCGCTGCTATCCAGAGCGGTGACCACAAAGCGGCTACCGAAGCATTCGCAGCAGCACAACCAATTGTTGACCGTATGGCGACTAAAGGCCTTATTCACAAGAATAAAGCTGCTCGTCAAAAGGCACGTATAAACGCAAAAATCAAAGCACTAGCTGCTTAATTTTAGCGATTTATATTACAAAAACCGACTTAGGTCGGTTTTTTTATACCTGCAATAAAATAACTCACAAAAAATACTCTCTCCACTTGCCCTGCCTTCAAGCTTTTACGGACATTTTTGCGCTAAATATCAAATCCATATTTAAGACATAAAAAAACGCCTTAACTCGATCTTACTGTCATCAGTAGCAAGATATTGTTAAGACGTTATAGGTATCAAAATTATTGCCATTAATGGCAGTATAAATTATCCAATACTTTTATTAGCTCACGAACTTCATCACTTTTAAGTGAATAAAACACAGTTTGCGCTTCTTTACGTGTACAAACGAGATTGTCTTTTCTCAGCCAAGCTAAATGCTGCGATAACGCAGATTGGCTTAGACCTAGTTTTTTATTCATCTCACCGACACACATTTCGCCTTCATTCAGCAAATGGCACAAAATAAATAAACGGCGTTCATTTGCCAGTGCCTTTAGCATTACCACAGCATGATCTGCTCGCTGCTGCATCATTTCTATATTCATCACGCGTTAGCTCTCCTTAATCATCACTGAGACTAATATAGCCTTCCCTAACAAATCGGGCAGCGACATGAAGCACACTTTTTGGTAGATTGTTTTTAAAAATGAGACTTAGCTAATAAAAATGAAGGAAACTCATGAAAAACTATAAGAAATCAATTTTTACAGGGATAGTTTTAGCCGCTATATCAGGCTGTCAAAGCCAGACAAATGATACCCAAGTAACACAATTACCACAGTCTGCTAACGATGTAATTAGCCAGCAACTAGCCACAAAGGCGTTATCTTCTACTTTAGGTTATGACATTGTTGAATCATTGACAGTGGAAGTCGGCCCTCGACTCGCCGGTTCCGAGAAAGATCTCATCGCAGTCGAATGGGCGATGAATAAACTCAAAAGCTTAGGTTTTGATAAGGTCTATAAGGAATCTGTCCAAGTCCCAGCTTGGTCACGAGGCCATGCTCAGGCATCAATCGTCTCACCGTTTGAGCAACCGCTGGTCATTAGCGCTCTAGGTGGCAGCGTGGCAACGCCTGAGTCAGGTTTACAAGCCCAGATAGTGCGCTTTGACACCCTTGCTGCACTACAAGTCGCCGATCCAGCATTAGTCGAAGGCAAAATTGTCTTTATTGATCATAAAACCGAGCGCCATATTAGTGGTAAAGGCTATGGTCAGTCTGTTGGCGGCCGCTCAAGAGGCGCGGTTGCTGCAGCAGAAAAAGGCGCTGTCGCTGTGGTCATTCGCTCAATAGGTACCGATCATGACCGCATGGCCCATACCGGCATGATGCGTTACAAAGATGGAGTGGCAAAAATTCCAGCTGCTGCATTGTCTGCACCAGATGCTGATATGATTAATGCCATGTTAAAAAGAGATAAGAACATCAGCTTATCACTTAACCTATCTTCAAAGAATTTAGGGGTCGCAACATCCTACAATGTTATTGCCGAGGTAACTGGCAGTAGTAAGGCTGAAGAAGTGGTGCTGATTGGCGCTCACCTTGACTCTTGGGATGAAGGCACGGGTGCAATTGATGATGGTGCAGGCGTTGCGATTGTGACTGCAGCGGCGAAATTGATTCAAGATTTACCTCAAAAACCAGCGAGAACCATTCGAGTGGTATTATATGCCGCAGAAGAAGTGGGATTAGTTGGCGGTAAGGCTTATGCAAAGCAACATGCTGACGAGCTGGTTAATCATTATATTGCCGCAGAATCTGATTTTGGCGCAGGCAAGATTTACCAAATTGATTTCAACGTTAATCCACACGTATTTGAGCAAGTTAAAACTGAGCACAGTTCAATGACCATCAACGGGGTTAAGTTAGGGAACAATAACGCTTCTGGTGGCCCTGACGTGTCTATGATGCCCTCTCTAGGTGTCCCTGTGGCGTCCCTTCGACAAGATGGTACTGATTACTTTGATTATCACCACACCCCTAACGACACTTTAGATAAAATCGACCCTACCGCATTAGCGCAAAATGTCGCTGCTTATGCGCAATTTGCTTATATCATGGCGCAATCAGAACTTAACTTACGCCCATTAGCTAAAAAGGCCGATAAGAAATAATCTATCAGCCTTTTATCGCAAAAAAGCAGTTAAGGAGTTCAAACCTTAGCTGCTTTTTTATTAAGTATTTTTTTACCCGTTACATTACACTGAAACTTGTAGTGGTTACTTAATTTGCTCTTCTCTTAAAAACACTGGCGCTGCAGGTGTCGATAAGTCTTCACTGTAATAATAGCCATCTAAGTCAAATTGCTGCAATTGTGCCAATGACGTCACATCGTTTTGGATAATGTAACGCGCCATCAAGCCGCGGGCTCTTTTGGCATAAAAACTGATCACCTTGTATTGACCATTTTTGCAGTCTTTAAATACCGGGGTGATTAAAGTGGCCTTAAGTAGTTTGGGTTTAACCGCTTTAAAATACTCATTTGAGGCTAAATTAATGACGATATCATCGCTTTGATTAGCAACAGCTGCGTTAACTTCATTGGTGATTGTCTCGCCCCAAAATGCATAAAGACTTTTACCTGCGGGGTTTACCAAGCTGGTGCCCATTTCTAAACGGTAGGCTTGCATCAAATCCAGCGGCTTCAGTAAGCCATACAAACCAGATAAAATTCGTAGGTGCTTTTGAGCCTTATCGATTTCCATATCAGACAGTGAGTCAGCATCAAGGCCGGTATATACATCGCCCCTAAAGGCAAACATAGCTTGCTTGGCATTATCTAGAGTAAAACGTGGTTGCCACTGTGCAAATCGAGCCGCATTCAAACCTGCTATTTTATCGCTCACTTTCATTAAAGAGGCAATATCCATGGGCGTCAATTCACGACATACGTCAATCAATTGTTGGCTGTAATCTAGCAAAGTCGGTTGAGTAAACTTCTTGGTTGATGCAGGCGTTTCAAAATCAAGTGTTTTGGCAGGAGAAACTAATACTAGCATTGCTGATAATCCTATTTTATAAAATGGACTCTAATTCATGCTATCTATCATACTGAGCTTCATAAAAAAAACCATGCAATTACTGCATGGTTTTTTAGATTGTGCTAAATGCTTTTTTCAGATTTGATTAATCTGCAATTAACATTCGCGATTAAGTAAAGTGAGTTACTTGGACACTTCAACTTCTTTATTGATCCAAATCCCATCTTCTATCTGACCTTCAAGCTCTGGGAACTTAGTCGTATCAAATACAGGATCTTCACCCTTATTAACTTGTTGGCGGTAATCATTAATAATTCTCACCGCTAAACCTGACAATAACAGCAGGGCAATCATATTAACTAACGCCATCAAGCCCATAGAAACGTCGGCTAAATCCCAAACGATGCCAATCTTAGCCACTGCGCCAAACATAACCATACCTAATACTGCGATACGGAAGATTGGTAGTGCACCTTTTTTATTGCCAGATAGAAACATCACGTTAGTTTCTGCATACGAATAGTTAGCAATAATTGACGTGAAACAGAAAAGTAAAATAGCAAAGGCAATAAATGCCCCACCCCAGTCACCCACATGATGCGTTAATGCATTAATGGTTCTTGCAATACCATCACCAGAGCCGCCACCATCACCAGACAATAAGATAATTGCCGCAGTAGCAGTACAGATAACAATAGTGTCCACAAACACACCCATCATTTGCACAAAACCTTGTGACGCTGGGTGATTAGGATTCGGTGAAGCACTTGCTGCAATATTGGCGGCACTACCCATACCTGCTTCATTAGAGAACAAGCCGCGAGCAATACCCGCCTGCATTGCTTGAGCAACACTGTATGCTACACCACCAGCAGCGGCCTCTTGCCAGCCAAATGCACTGTTAATCACCAACATAAATACGGCAGGCAATTGCTCAACATTCATTAAAACAACAACCAAGGCAATCGCAATGTAGGCTAATGCCATAATCGGAACGATAATTTCTGACACTCTAGCGACCTTTTTAAGACCGCCCATAATCACGAGGCCACTCAATAGCGCAATCCCAAGACCGACATAAATTGGATTTAAATCAAATACGGCAGTCATTGCACCAGAGATAGTATTTGCTTGAACAGCATTAAACACTAAGCCAAAACAAATAATCAGTAGGATTGAAAATAGAATCCCCATCCAGCGTTGGCCAAGGCCTTTTTCCATATAATATGAAGGGCCACCACGATACTGCCCGTCAACGTCTTTAACTTTATAAACTTGCGCTAACGTTGACTCGATCATTGCCGTCGCCATACCGAGCATGGCAATGGCCCACATCCAAAATACTGCCCCAGGACCTGCGGCACCGATTGCAACCGCAACACCAGCCATATTTCCGGCTCCGACACGGGCAGCCATACTGGTACAAAAAACTTGAAATGAAGATAAGCCATGCTTACCAGGGCGGCGGCTAATCGCTAATACTTTAACGCCGTGTACGAAATGAGTAATTTGAATACAGCCAAGACGAACAGTAAAAAAGATACCTGCGCCTACCAGCCCATAAACTAACAATTTACCCCAGAGTAAATTGTTCATGAAACCAACAATTGTTTCTAACATTGCCATTTGCTTAATCTATTCCTTGGAATAACTTTATTTTGTAAAAATATGCTTAAACCGAGCAACACCTTCAGACAAAATAAAATTATCGAATTATTATAATGAGCTCATCAAAATCTAAGTTCGCAGCCTCAGCATGTATTCGTAAATAGCCAAGCTGTTACTGTTTATTAAATTCAGTGAGCGAATATATTAGTTAATTATTATTTAGCATTATTCAAGTTAACTTTACTGACTTTAACCAGTAAAGCCCAGCAAACATTACCACTCTTTACCACTTATCGCTTAGTTATAGGTGTTCTCAAAAAAATGCGAGAAAAAACTAGCATAGAAAAACTTCAAACATAGGTGACAGTGATCACATTTATTTAAATAGCCGCCTAAAGCCCCATCTAGAATAACAATTGCAAATCGCCTAACACCAAGTGACTCAACAATTTCTTAACCTAACATCATTTTATTAATGATTTTTTTTAATACAAAGTTAGATCAATAACACATTATTGGTTCAATTTAGGGAATACAGTGTTCTCATTAAAAGCTAAATCAATCTTATCTTTCATAATGAGGTCACTATGACACAGCAAAATGAAATCACTGCTCTTAAAAAATATGTTAGAGCAACTAACTTCCTCGCTACCTCACAAATCTATCTTAAGCAAAATGTGCTTTTTAAAAGAGAGCTACAACATACAGACATTAAACCTCGACTTTTAGGTCATTGGGGTACCTGTCCAGGTATCAATTTTGTGTATGCAAACGTTAATCGCTTAATCGTTAAGCATGAAAGAGAATTCATTTATTTAGTCGGTCCTGGTCACGGCTTCCCAGCAGTTCAAGCTAACCTGTTTGTTGAAGGTTCTTTAAGCCATTTTTATCCAGAAACCATCCCCTATAACGAATCAGGTATTGAAGATATCTGTAAAAAGTTCTCAGCAGCATATGGCTACCCTTCTCATGCAAACCCTGAAGCCCCCGGCCAAATTTTAGAAGGTGGCGAATTAGGTTATTCATTATCCGTTGCTTGGGGCGCCGTTCTTGATAATCCAAACTTAATCGCAGCTTGTTTAGTTGGTGATGGTGAGTCTGAAACAGGGCCATTAGCTGCATCATGGTATGCCAACCGGTTAGTCGACCCTGCAACCAATGGTGCGGTACTGCCCATTGTGCATATTAATGGCTATAAAATCTCAGGCCCGACTCGTATGGGACGCATGAGTCATGAAGAGTTAGATCTTGAATTTCGTGGTTTAGGTTATCATCCCATTATTGTTGATGATCAACTTGAAGAGGATGTGTTTGTTCAAATGAAAGAGGCTATGGACTTAGCTTACGAGATGATCAATGATATCCAAACTCGTGCCCGTCGCGGCGAAGATGTTTGTAAGCCTCGCTGGCCGGTTATTCTTATGCGAACAGCTAAAGGCTGGACAGGTACATCTGAGTTTGGCGGTAAGAAGCTAGCTGGCAACTGCGAATCTCATCAAGTCATCGTCAATAAGTGTGCAACAGATGCAGGTCACCTAAAAGCGCTTAATGACTGGTTAGCAAGTTACAAATTTGATGAACTGTGCAGTATCAATGCGCAAGGTGAAATTACCTTTGATGAAGAAATTCAATCTTTGATTCCACCTAAGCAGTTATGTTGTGGTCGCCAACACTTAAGTTATGGCGGTGAAGTAGTCCGTGCACTTGCTCAACCAGATCTTAAAAAACTAAGTTATGGTCCAGAAACCCCACGTGGTACTCGCGGCGTATCAATGTACAAAATGGGCGAGTGGATGCGTGACGCATTCAAATTAAATCGAGATCAACGTAACTTACGTATCTTCAGCCCAGATGAAACATACTCAAATCAACTGCAAGCGGTATTTGAAGAAACAGATCGTGCATGGCAATGGCCGATTGAAAGCTGGGATCAAGATATGGCGCGTGATGGCCGTGTTATTGAACTGCTATCGGAAAACTTACTTTTCGGTATGATGCACGGTTACACAGTAACAGGTCGGCATGCCATGTTCCCAACCTATGAAGCCTTCTCTCAAGTAGTTTCATCAATGGCTGATCAGTACTGTAAATATGTGTATGCCAGTCAAGGGGTTCACTTCCGTAAACCTGTACCTTCTTGTAATGTTGTTTTGTCTTCTTTATTAGAGCGTCAAGATCATAATGGTTATTCGCATCAAAACCCTTCATTTCTAGGTGCTATGTTAGAAAAGCATCCAGATATTATTTCTGCATATTTACCTGCTGATGGTAACAGTACACTCACTTATACAGAGCGTGCATATGAAGACCGCGACAAACTCAACATTTTAGTTGCAGGTAAAAAAGAGTTACCTCAATGGCTATCACTAGATGAAGCCCGTAAGCAAACTAAAGATGGCGTGATGGTATGGGATTTTGCATCAGATGATAATCCTGATGTAGTACTTGCAGGTTGTGGTGATTATGTCACTCAAGAATGTATGGCGTCATTAGTACTCATTAGAGAACTACTGCCAAGAGTGCGTATTCGTTATGTCAGTGTAACTGAACTTAATAGTAACGGTTTAGGTAGTCGTAAATTCCAAAATAAGCCTTGGTTAATGGATGAAATATTTACTGAAGATAAAGGCGTGGTATTTAACTACCATGGTTATCCAAATACCATCAAGAAATTGGTATTTGATTATAAAGGCAGTAAACGTTTCCGCATTAAAGGCTATGAAGAAGAAGGTTCAACTACAACACCATTTGATATGGGCGTTCGTAATGGCACATCACGTTATCACCTTGTGATTGATATGGCATACAAACTATTCCAACAAGGTGTTATTGATGAAACTCAGCATGTTCAAATCACAACGGATATGCTCCAAAGATTAGTAGAACACCGTAACTACATTAAGGCCAACGGTGTTGACCCAGTAGACATTGAAAATTGGGTTTGGACTCGGTAATTAGATTAGAGTTCAAAAAACAAACTACAATCGTTTATAACGAGTTAAAGCGCCTTTGGGCGCTTTTTCTTTATACCACGGACAACAAAGCCCATCGTCAATTCATTAGAAAAAACCAACACTGCAACATCTTGCGGGGATTCGTTAGGTATTTGTTGATAATACTTTAAAAATATTCGTAACTACTATGGAAAACCATTGAATTTAAGACGATAATTAGCTTGCCAGCTAAATCATAATAGGAACGCCAAATAAGTGCTGGTGACACTTAAGGTAAACAATCGGTTTACATGTGTTTTGGTGACATAAAATAACAATGGACTATATATGATGAAAAACACCTTAAAAGTAGTATTACTCACCTCAATGTTGCCTTTTGCCGCTGTCGCAGAACAAGAGTTAACGCCATGGTATGTCGGTGGTGGTTTAGGGATTAATAATTACGAACCACATTGCGACCTTAAAACAATGACCCAATGTGAAGATGATGACCCTTATGCTTGGGATGTCTTCGGTGGTTACTTATTTAATGACTATTTTGGTATTGAACTCGGTTATAGAGACTTAGGTCGTATTCAATGGACAGATTTCAGTAATAAACGTAATGATGTCGGCGCTAGAGGCATGGCATTAGGTTTAGTCGGTTTTTATCCTTTCGCTGACAAGTGGAGTTTGTCTGCTGAGGCTGGCGGAATGAACTACCTTTTAAAGAACATAAAAAATTATGGCACTGAGTATTACAGTGACAGCGGTATTGCGCCCTATATCGGTGCTGGTATCGGTTATAATTTTACCGAAAACTTAAAGCTGCAGGCTAAATATCGTCGCTACGAAAACTTAGACGATGATAAATATAATACCCTTGAAATGGAAAGTAACTATTGGGGCTTAGAATTAAGCTACCGCTTTGGTAAAGCTAAAGCAGCAGCCCCTGTTGTTGCAGCTGCTGTTGCACCAATTGATTCCGACAACGATGGCGTAATGGATGATCAAGATAGCTGTCCAGATACACCAGCAACTCACAAAGTTGATGCCAATGGTTGTACTGTCTACGAATTTGTAACAGACAATCATGACTTAGGTGGTATTTTATTTGATAACAACTCTTCTGTTATTAAGTCAGCTTCTTATGCTGACATTGAAAAATTAGCTAATTACTTGAAGAAAAATCCTGAGCATACCGTATCAATCGAAGGTCACGCTTCTAATGTTGGCAAGCCTGCATATAATATGACCCTTTCTGAGAGTCGTGCTAAATCAGTCGCTGAAGCTTTAGCAGCTAAATATGATATTGAAGCAAGTCGTATTCAAGCTATTGGCTATGGTATTACTAAACCTATTATGGAAGGCAATACCGCTGAAGCCCATAAGCAAAATCGTCGTATTGAAGCTATCGTAACCGGCACAGAAAAACGTGCGGTTCTAAAATAATCAACTAATTAAGCTGGTAATAAAAAGTCGCTGCTTGCAGCGACTTTTTTGTTTTTGTAGCCATCAGCTAAAAAATAAAAACCCTTACCAATAAAGAGATGTTATCGGTAACACTTTTATTTCAACGATAAAAACAACTTAAACAACTAATAAATCAGGCATTAAATTACACAATTAGTTGCTTATGAGCTCATTTCACGTTTATTTGCGTTATTTTTTTACAAATGTTGTTGGAAAATACAGTAAGATCGCATTTAATAACTGTATTGAACAAAATAACTTTGTTACTTGAGAGGGAAATTTCCATGGCGAACACGTTAGCTCAACTAAAAGCACTAACCACAATCGTTGCTGATACCGGCGACATTGAAGCAATTAAACGCTACCAACCAGAAGACGCAACCACCAACCCTTCTCTAATTTTAAAAGCGGCGCAAATTCCTGAATATGCCCCATTAATTGATGATGCTATTGCTTGGGCAAAACAGCAGTCAAATGACACAGCTCAGCAAGTTGAAGACGCAGGTGATAAATTAGCCGTCAACATCGGTGTAGAAATTCTTAAGATTGTTCCAGGCCGCATCTCAACAGAAGTCGATGCCAGACTTTCTTTTGATAAAGCAGGCTCTATCGAAAAAGCCCATAAGCTAATTAACCTATATCAAGCAGCCGGTATTGATAAATCTCGCATTCTGATCAAGTTAGCATCTACTTGGGAAGGGATCTGCGCAGCAAAAGAGCTTGAGCAACAAGGCATCAACTGTAACCTAACGCTATTATTTAGCTTTGCTCAAGCCCGAGCTTGTGCTGAAGCAGGTGTTTACCTTATTTCGCCATTTGTTGGTCGTATTTTAGATTGGTATAAGAAAGACACAGGTCTTGATTACACCGCTGAAACCGATCCTGGTGTGGTATCAGTAACCGATATCTATAACTACTATAAGCTTCACGGCTATAACACTGTGGTAATGGGTGCAAGTTTCCGTAACACTGGCGAAATTATCGAGCTTGCGGGCTGTGACCGCCTAACGATAGGCCCTGCGCTATTAGAAGAGTTAGCCAATAGCGATACTGTTATTAGCCAAAAGCTAAAACCTGCAACAACAACGGTTGCCGCGCCAGCACCATTAACCGAAGCACAGTTCCGTTGGGAATATAACCAAGACCCTATGGCTGTTGATAAACTTGCTGAAGGCATTCGCAACTTTGCCATCGACCAAGGTAAACTTGAGGTTATGCTAAACGCAAAACTTAGCTAATCAACGGAGTGATTTGCATGACTAATTTAACTCAGAGTAATACTTGGCAGCAGCTAAAGAAAAATACAGCAGCGCTTCCCCATATGCGGGAGCTATTTGCTAATGACCCTAAACGTTTTGAGAAGATGAGCCTCAAAAGCTGCGGTTTATTATTAGATTATTCTAAAAACCGTATCGATAAGGAAGGCTTAGGATTATTGTTTGCATTAGCTGAAGAAACCCAGTTATCAGCTAAAATTTCTGCCATGTTTAATGGCGATATTATCAATAACACCGAAGGCCGTGCAGTATTACACACAGCGCTGAGGAGTAATCCTGAGCAAGTAATTATGGCTGAAGGGGCGAATATCGTCCCTGAAGTGCAGCAAACACTAGCAAAGATGACTCAGTTTGTGGCGTCTGTATCTCAAGGTGAATGGAAAGGTTACACCGGCAAAACCATTACTGATATTGTCAGTATTGGCATTGGTGGCTCTTTCCTTGGCCCTAAAATTGTCTCTCAAGCATTAAGGCCTTATTGGCAAAAAGGCCTTAATTGCCATTTTGTGGCTAACGTTGACGCAAGCTCTATCTGTGAGAAGCTTAAAAACTTAGATGCTGAAACAACCTTATTTGTCATGTCATCGAAGTCATTTGGTACCCAAGAAACACTGACCAATACCCTAAGCGCTAAAGACTGGTTCCTCGAGCAAGGTGGTAGCCAAGCCGATGTCGCCAAGCACTTTGTCGCAGTAACATCAAACGTTGCTAAAGCGACTGAGTTTGGTATTGATGCTGACAATATTTTCCCGATGTGGGATTGGGTGGGTGGACGTTATTCATTATGGTCAGCCATTGGCTTACCCATAGCGTTATTAGTGGGTATGGATAACTTCAAGCAACTGCTTGATGGTGCCAACCAAATGGATCAACATTTTGCCCAAGCGCCACTTGAACAAAATATGCCTGTGATTATGGGCATGTTGTCAGTGCTTTATAGCAATTTTCATGATGCACAATCCCATGTAGTTTTGACCTATGATCATTATTTACGTGGTTTACCCGCTTACTTCCAGCAACTTGATATGGAAAGTAATGGTAAGTCGGTCATGCTTGATGGAACTCAGGTAGATTTCAATACCGGCCCAGTGATCTGGGGTGGTGAAGGCACCAATGGTCAGCATGCATATCACCAGTTGTTACATCAAGGTACAGCACTTATCCCAGCTGACTTTATTATGCCACTGCAAAGTCACAATCCATTAGGTGAACATCATAACCAGCTTGCTTCAAACTGCTTTGGCCAAACCCAAGCGTTAATGCAAGGTCGCACTTATGAAGAAGCTTTAGCGGAATTGGCAGGCAAAGATACGCCTGATGCTGATAAAGCCCTTATTGCTAAGCACAAGACAATGGCAGGTAATAAGCCAAGTAATACCTTATTAATGGATAAGCTAACTCCAACGACCTTAGGTTCGTTAATTGCCTTATATGAACACCGCACGTTTGTTCAAGGCGCTATTTGGCAAATTAACTCTTTTGATCAATGGGGTGTGGAATTAGGTAAAGTCCTTGGCAACGATGTCCTAGACCGCATCGGCGCCAAAAATGATGCCACAGAGCTTGATAGCTCCAGTAATTCATTAATTAATTTATACCGTCAAGGTCAGATTTAAACACTAAAAAAGCCAGCTAAAGCTGGCTTTTTTATATACACTTTCATTTCCTCATAGCACAAGCCTCTAAATACGCCAGCAAAACACCACTTGAACATCACTTAAACATCACCTCCCATTAACAATATTGAAACATAACTATTGCACTATAGTGACGGAATATGATATTTATTTGAATAGAGACATCATAATAACAAGGGAGGTTTACCATGGATCGTTTAGACTATGGTGGTGCGCTAGACCAAGTTGTTGAAAGACCAACTCGCTCAAAAAGCTCAAATAAAAAACGTAAATGGCGAGAAATAGAAGCGTTAAAGGATAAACAGCGCTTACTTAAGGAACTTCAAGACATTGACACAAGTTTCGATTTTGATTTCGATGCGATGCCATTGTAAGCAAGATAACTAACTGAATAGTTATTCAAAGGTCTATATATAAAAAGAGCGCTTATAGCGCTCTTTTTAATTGCAATGCTTTTAACTGTAACTCGTTATCATTAATCCTTTAGGGGAGATAACACAGAGTCAGCTACTGTGGTTCAACTTCAGCAATATGCTCTTTAAGCTCTTCAAAGATATTATCATCACTATCGTTAAATAACGGATCATCAACTAAACGCTGCTCACATTGTTGCCATATTTTATCCCAATCACTGCCCTGCATGTGCTTAGCAAACAGAGGAAATAGCTCTTTTTCTTCATATTGCATATGAGCCGTTTGGATTTCAACATACGCTTTTAAGTCGGAAACCAACTTTTCTCGGGAAATCACCACATCTGAAAGTATCAAATTCAGACTATACATCAATGCACCAGATGACTCTGCTAGACTGCTATGTTCATCATGAAGCCTGGTCGTACTAGGGCTAGGAAAGTGCTTAATAAAGTAATCAAAAGTAATATCTTCTACCGGATGGTGACTATGCTCAGCATAAACCTGCATATATTCGACGACATCACGAATAAGCGCAAAATTAACTGATTCACCCTGAGAAAGTTTGTGATTTTTCTTGGCTAGAATATTCAATAATATGGCTATGTGTTTGTGATCATTCATTAGCCTTTTAAGTATCATCTTCTCCATTACCACAATTCCTTCATGTCTAAAAAGTTTAAACCTCTAGTATTATTAATCTACACTATGGATTGCGCAGATGTTATGACCGAGATCATAAAATACAAATCTGAAACATTCAGATGAGTTTAAATAACAAAAAAGCACCCTAAGGTGCTTTAGTAAGCTGATATTAAAGCTTTATTATTTAAGAATGTTAAATAAGTGCTCTTTCAGCTTGGTAAAATCAGCGCTCAGTTCTGCAGATAAAATCGGCTTATTCACTACAGCTTCAAGCTCTTGGGGTAATGGTAAATCGATTTGTAATTGCACATCGACCACATCTTTAAATTTCGCTGGATGCGCCGTTCCTAAGAAAATACCGGTTTCACCACTTTTAAGCTCATCAGATAAAGCTTGTGCGGCAATTGCGGCATGAGGCTCAGATTGATAACCCAGCTGATATAACTCTTTTAACGCCGCAGTGGTTTGCGCTTCATTAAGCGCCACCCCTGTAATAGACGATAACGGCCAATTTAACGCCTCACAAATGGCTTCGACTCTTGGCCAGTTTGATGGCTCGGACACATCCATCGCATTAGACATAGTCGCAACGGTAGTATTTGGCGCCCAATCACCTGCAGCAAGGTAACGTGGCACAGTATCGTTTGAGTTAGTCGCCGCAATAAAGCGCTTAATAGGTAAGCCCATCGCCTTGGCAAATAAACCTGCGGTTAAATTACCAAAGTTACCGCTAGGCACTGACAGCACAATCTCGGCATTGCTGGTTTGCTTCATTTGAGCTACCGCTTCAAAGTAGTAACAAATTTGCGCCAATAACCGACTAATATTGATTGAATTAGCCGAGTTTAAGTGCAGCCCATCACGAACATCACTATCATCAAATGCCTGCTTAACCAGTGTTTGGCAAGCATCAAAATCTGACGCAACAGCGACAGTATGAATATTCTTACCTAGAGTCGTGAACATCTTCTCTTGCAGCTCACTGATTTTTCCTTTGGGGTACATCACCACCACTTGTACAGCGTCAAGGCCAAAGAAAGCATCTGCCACCGCCGCGCCAGTATCCCCTGAGGTCGCCGTCAAAATAGTCAGCTTTTCATTACCCGCTAATAAATTAACGCATTGCGCCATAAAGCGCGCGCCAAAGTCTTTAAATGCCAATGTAGGCCCATGAAATAACTCTAAACACGCACGTTTATCATCAGCTTTCACTAAAGGCACATCAAAAGTGAATGCTGCATTAACTAACTCATTAACTTTATCTTGACCAATTTCATCAGCAAGCCAAGCCCCTAAAATACGCTGACTTCTTGCAACAAAAGGTAACGCGAGTAGCTCATCGATATTATCAAGCACAGGAATAGATTTTGGAAAAAAAAGCCCTCTATCTTTACCTAAACCTAATTTTACCGCTTCACTAAAACTGACCACTTGTGATGGGTGCTTTAAATTATATAATTCCATTTCTAAACGCCTTTAAAATTAAAATGTGGTGACTAAACTCGACGCGTACCTTGCTCATCAAGTTGACAGACATGGGCAAACCCACCAGCCTGTGATAAATAATGCTGCTCTAACCATGCTTTAGCAGCTTTAGCAGTTTCTAGATTATCGGTTACAGAAAACAGCGTTGGGCCACTTCCTGATATGCCGGTGGTTAACATGCCTAACGTTTCAAGTTCTGCGCGCGCATGGCTATAACCCGGAATCGCATCGGCTCGATAAGGCTCAGCCATCACATCCTTTAAAACGCTAATAGCAAGCTTTGGATCTTGCTGATAGCTTGCATGCACAAATGCACTTAAATGACGGCCAAAATCGATGGCTACCGCTTTATCGTATTGCTGTGGTAATAAGTCGCGCATCTTGGCCGTTGACAGTGAGATCCCCGGATAGGCCACCACCCAATACCATTGCTTAAACGTAGGAATACCAGCGCACACCTTATTGGGAGTATTTAGCATCAACTGCATGCCGCCTAAATAACAAGGGGCAACATTATCAAAATGAACACTGCCTGAAATCATTCCTTCAAACTCGCCCATTAAAAGCAATAATGCTTGTTCATCAAAAGGCTGCTCAAAATGCTCATTTAATGCATAAAGTGCTGCAACCACAGAGCTTGCACTAGAACCAAGCCCACTGCCAACTGGTAAATTTTTCTCTAAACAAATAGCCACACCTTGTTTAGCATTAAGTTTTTCAAGAAAAAACACAGCACATTGATAGACGATATTCTGTTTACCATCTTCTGGTAACTTATGCACCCATGGACCCGTTTGAGAATAATGAACACCAGCATCAGCCGCTTCAATCATCACTCTGTCACCCAGTAAACTGCCATCAATTGGCGCAAGCGCAGCGCCGAGTAGATCAAATCCAACACCGACATTACCCATTGAAGCAGGAGCATAAACAGTTATCGCTTTATCCGAAGTGACTTGTTTGCTCATAGCCCCACCTCACGAGTCCAGTTTAAAGTTCTTAATACATCCGCAAACGCGCCAGCTGCAGTCACATCAGTACCCGCACCATAACCGCGTAATACAAATGGAATAGGCTGATAATAACGGCTGTAAAATGCCAGTGCATTCTCGCCGCCTTTTACGCTATATAACGGATCTGATGAATCAACCTCTACAATACGTACATGACACTTACCTGCTTCAATCTGACCCACATAACGCAGTACTTTACCTTGCGCTTTTGCCGATTCAACTCGCGCACTGACTTGCGCATCAAGTTGTGGTAAACGATTCATAAAGGTGTCTACATCGCCTGAATCATCAAACGAGCTTGGCAGAACTGATTCAACATTAATATCATCAAGTTCTAATGGCATGCCCACTTCACGAGCAAGAATTAGTACTTTTCGCGCCACATCCAAACCACTTAAATCTTCACGAGGATCCGGCTCTGTAAAACACTTATCACGAGCGATTGAGGTGGCCTCTGATAAGCTCATGCCTTCATCTAACATGCCGAATATATAAGATAATGAACCAGATAAGATCCCATTAAATCGCTGTAACTTATCACCGGCATATAGCAGTTTCTTTAAGTTATCAATCACTGGCAGGCCAGCACCTACGGTTGTTTCATACAAGAATTGTCTGCGCTGCAATAACGCCGTTGTGCGCAATTGTTGGTAGTAAGCATAATCACGAGTGTTGGCTTTCTTATTCGGGGTGACGACATGGTAGCCAGCATTCATCACATCAAGATAACGATCTGAAACCAACTCACTTGAAGTGCAATCAACTAAAACAGGGTTTAGCAGTTGCTGTTCTTTACCCCAGGCCAGCATCTCTGCGAGATCATAGCTTGTATCGCTATCAGCCAATAAAGCCTGCCAATTATTTAAATCTAGCCCAGCACTGCTCAGAAGCATTTTACGAGAATTGGCAATACCACATACTCGCATGGTTATATGCTGCTCTTTAAGCATCGAGGCTTGTTGTTTGATTTGCTCTAATAGCCCTGCCCCCACATTACCACTGCCTACTAAAAACACATCTAAATACTGCTGAACATCAAAGAAGGCTTGATGACAGGCGGCAATGGCATGCTTAGTTTTACGTTGCTCAATTACAGTAGAAATCGAACGTTCTGACGAGCCTTGGGCGATGGCGATAATATTAACGCTGGCTTTAGCCAGGGCGCTGAAAAACTTAGCAGCGGCGCCTTTATGGGTTTTCATGCCATCACCAATAAGCGACACAATCGCTAAATCTTGTCTTAATTCGATAGGCTCGAGTAACTCAGACTGGATTTCTAACTCAAATTCAACTTCTAATGCTTGTTTTGCTTTATAAGCTTCATTAGAGCTAACACAAAAGCTAATACTGTATTCAGACGAGCTTTGAGTGATTAATGAAACTGAAATACCACTGCGAGAAATCGCTTCAAGGGTACGACTGGCCATGCCCACCATGCCTTTCATGCCAGGACCTGAAATGTTAAACATGGTTTGTTCATCAAGGTTAGAAATGGCCTTGACCTGCAAGCCTGTTTTGTCAGGCTGATTAGACACTAATGTGCCAGGCGCTGATGGGTTAAAACTATTTTTGATATAGCAAGGAATGTGATACTGAGCAATCGGTGCAATGGTTTTAGGGTGCAACACCTTAGCACCAAAATAAGAAAGCTCCATAGCTTCTTGATAGCTAAGTTGTTCAAGTAATTTAGCGTCTAATACCACGCGTGGATCCGTGTTATAAACCCCATCGACATCAGTCCAAATTTCACAGCTTGAGGCATCAAGACAAGCTGCTAAAACCGCTGCAGAGTAATCTGAGCCATTTCGCCCTAAAGTCACTGTTTTACCTTGCTCATTAGCAGCAGTAAAACCTGGCATAATCCATACCCGTGCTTCATTTAATGAAAGCGCAGCAAAACGCGGTTTGCTTTCATTGATATCAACAATAGATTCAAGTGGCTTACCATGGGCTAAGAATAATTTTCTTGGGTCAAATTGCGCTGCGGTAAGTGATTTTGCTAGCATCACTTGTTCCATTAAGGCTGCCGATAAACGCTCGCCAGAGACGATAACCTGCGCTTGAACATGATCGGGGCATTCGTTAAGCAGCTTTATTCCAGTGACTTTGTCATTCCAGTCAGTTAATTGCAGCGCCAGCTTTTCATCCAGTAGCGCTTTTTGCTGCGGTGAAATTAACGCTTGTTCAGCGTCACTAAAAAGGCCACTAAAAACCGACTCAATATGGGCTAATACCGCTGCATAGTCTTGATTGGTTTGTGCGAGACTTACTAACTCTAACAAGGCATTGGTAACAGTTGCAGGCGCTGATAACACAGTCGCAATAGCCTCTTCAGCTGCAGCTTGTTCAATAATGTCTGCTGCCATCAAAAAACGTTGCCAATTGGCTAACGAGGTTCCACCAAACTTCATCACTTTCATATTCTTCTCCCTTAACTCGCTAGCACTAAATATTAATTTTAAATCTGAAAACAAAAAGCCCGCTTCTTTGTGGGAAGCGGGCTTTTCGTTATAAATCTTTAGGGTGTAATCAGCCCGCCCCCACAATGTTAATTGTGGTGGTTGTAATAATGGTAACTACAACATGGTTAACGGATTTCATCATTACACTCGATTTAATATGTGTTTGTTTTGAATTGATAACAGAATTGCTTTTTTTAAGGTAGGTTGTCAACCCCTAATTAGTGGTTTATTTTTAAGTACTCTATTGATAACAAGCTAAATCACTGCTGAAATCACAATAATCGCAGCTATCACACTAAAAAACGCCTCCAAAACAAGTTTTTAGTATGTTTACGTAAACGTAATCCAAAAAGATATATAAGAATAAATACTTACAAGTCAGAGGCTTACTATTATTATGATTTTTATATGGTTATTCAAAAGCGCCAAAAGTCATCTTGCATTAAATTTCAGTGCCTAAGCACTAAAATTAGCATTTTCATAAACATGGCAGCGCAAATCACCATGAAAATGATTCATCTAATCTATTTAAAAACAGTGACCTGTGTACTGCGCGTAAATTTAGTCACAGCAACAATGGTAAAAACATCCATTGTCAAAGGATAAGTAACCGGATGCGCCACGATTTAAAGCAAATGTCAGCCAGCGAGATACTTGATTTAAAAACATGTGATTGAATAAGCAAAAGCTGATACAAATTATCGCGACTTTGTAAAAACAATAGTATTATGCCGCCACATTCAGAATTGGAGTCGTTATGAAAATCACAAAACATGCAGCAGTAACTATTCACTACAGTTTAACCGATCAAGAAGGTCGTTTAATCGAAAGCTCATTTGAAGCTGAACCTATGGTTTATCTACACGGAACTGAAGGCTTAATTCCAGGCTTAGAAACTGAGCTAGAAGGTAAAGTTATTGGTGACAAATTTGACGCGAATATTCCAACTGAACAAGCATATGGTGAATACCATGACGGCCTAAAACAAGAAGTCCCTCTTGAAGCATTCGGCGATATCGAAGACATCGTGCCAGGTATGCGTTTTATTGCTGAAACTGAAATGGGTCAACGCCCAGTTCAAGTTACTGAAGTAAAAGATACTGTAGTCGTTGTTGATGGCAACCACCCTTTAGCTGGTCAAGCATTAAACTTCAGCGTTGAAGTGATGGATGTACGTGAAGCAACTGCCGAAGAAATTGCCCATGGTCATATTCATGCTGCTGGTGGTTGTGGCAGCGAGCACGCCCATGAAGCTTGTGGTACTGACAAACCGGGTTGTGATGGCAATGGCGGTTGTGGCTGCCACTAAAGTCTAATAAACAATTTTTGTCCTAGACATTGATTCAATAACTTAGACTGGATTAACTCAGCCTAAAGTTTGAATTATTAAATACGTTAGCCTTTTTTAGGTTGACGTATTTTTTTTACGTTATTATTAATCATAGATAGATTGTCTGTGAAACTTAACCACAAGCATTGCTGGGCACAGGTTTTGTTTCTTTCTCTGTGCTTTGGTAACTAGAAAGCAGCTGGGTTTGAAGGTTATAGAGTTAACCTTTGTTGCTGTTTGAAAATTAATTTAAAGCGAAGGAGTGCTTATGTTAATTAAACCGCTATACGAAATCTTACCTTACGCCTATATGATTGTCGGCGCAGCTAGCGTACCTTTCATTGAACAACCCTATATTGTCGTTGCTTCAATATTAGTCTTTTTTTACGGCGCTCATGTCTGGAACCTACGCTCTAGAAACCGCCGAACGGATAAGAAAAGAAAACGAGTCGAGGGTTACCTACCCGATTCAATATATGGCTTTATGCCATTCATTTACATTATTTCGGCCGTAATCACCTTTCGTTTTTTCCCTCAAGATTCAGCACAGTTACTGTCGATAGGGCTTTTTACATACGGAGGCTATATATTACTGCGCCGTATCAGCTATCGATGCCATAAGCATCCCTCAACGAACATTAAAGCTAAATTTAGATAGCTAGCGCGACATAAGTAACTAGTCCAGTATCAGCTGCTGGACTTTGTCTTTTTGCGCCTGAGGCATATTTTTTAAATAGTTTGAACAGCGAGTAATGGTCGCAATGCTCACTTGATATTCTGCAGATATTTGACGCTGACTTAGCTCACCTTGCAATAAAAGTTGAAAAACCTTTAACCTACCAGCAACTGCACTACGCTCTTCTTCTGTCATTAATAACTGAAATAAAATGCCTAATTCGTCAGAATTTGGATAGCTTAGTACCTTTTCTACAACTGAATCCCAATTAGCTCGCATAACGCTCTCTTTTAGTAATGCCTCGACAGTACAAAGTGTAGCAACAATTCAGCTTTTACAGAAATCATATATGCAAAATATGCCTGATAATTATTGTAAAAATCAAATTTACAATTAAACACAAAACTAGACTCGCACTTGGTTCAAATTTATGCTTAAAATGTGACAAACACCTATAAATCAATAAATAAAAAGAGATCTGTCATGAAAAATAAAATATTGGCCTTAGCTGTCAGCGCATTGCTTATTCCAACTGTCAACGCACATAACTTTGAAGATGCCAATGACGCTATCGATTATCGTAAAGCAGGTTTTAGTTTAATCCGCTACCAATTTGGCGATATGGCTGCAATGATGAAAGGCAAAAAAGAGTTTGAATTAACTGTATTTCAAACTCGCGCTGCTAATTTAGCGGCACTAGCTAAAATCCCTCATGAAGGTTTTATTGCAGGCTCTGATAACGGCGATACAGAAGCTTTAGCAAAGATCTGGTCAAATAAAGCAGACTTTGATACTAAGATGACCGAATTCCAAGAAAATGCGGTTAAGTTAGACTTGGCAGCCCAAACAGGTGATAAAAAGCAAATCAAGCAAGCATTTGGTAATACAGGCAAAAGCTGTAAAGGCTGCCATGACATGTACAAGAAAGACTAACCATAAAACATTGTTAAAAATTCAGCGCCTTAAATATGCTATTCATATTTAAGCTCGCTAATAAAAAGCCCACTGAAGTGGGCTTTTTTCTGACAGTCTCTTGAATTAATTCAATCACATAAACGCAATGATAGGTGCAATAAGCCATACCCAGACACCTGAACCAAGTATCATGACAATCCCAAAAGCAAGTAACGGTGATTTCATTTTAGGCTCAGCGCTCAGTAATTTATGTTCCTCATGGGTTAAGGTTTTTTTACCCGAAATCATCGCACCTACTAACTTGTGTCCTTTAATGGCATAAATCGTAATCGCGCAAAGATGCAATGCGATGCACCCAAGGATAAAATTGAAGTTCATTTTGTGTAACCATGTCATAAATGAAGCAGTATCAGAAGACACCATGGCGTAAAGCGGTCCTTCGGTAAAGATATCATCTGTAGCGAATAGGCCCGTTAGCAACTGCAATGTGAGCACAAATAGCATTAGCATCACCATATAACCACCCATAGGGTTATGGCCAACAACAGGCTCTTTTAACGGCTCACGTAAATAACCAATAACTTTTTTAGGTCCAGCGACAAAGTCTTTGAATTTTGCGGTATCACTACCTACAACCCCCCACAGTAACCTAAAGACAATCAGCACTAAAAAGCTATAAGCACAAACTTGGTGCCACTCCATCTCTCCTGCATCTGCTGTCCACCACAAACAAATCAGCAACGCCACCGTAAACCAGTGGAATAATCGAGTGGGTATATCCCATACCTTAATTTTTTTTTGTTCTATACTCATAGATGTGCCTTAAGCTTAGTTCTTTTAATATGCTTGATTATAAAGAGCAAATTCTTGCACTCATAGACCCTTAAGGTAAAGAAAAGTAATTAAGTATTACAGCGTTTCATCAAACAAGTGCAAACTCTAGCACTTGTGGAGCAATTAGCATCAACAGCTTACATGTTTCTGTATTATTGGATTAAAACACAAGACTTGGGTTTATTTAATCAGCTCTGAAAATAGGGCTTTGCCTATAAGTGCGGCCTTAAATCTGGATATGAGTGTCAAACTTAGAAAGATATTTGGAGCCAGTGATGACAAGCAGTATAAACGTTGGCAGCAAACATGGTTTCAATGACGTTGAACCGCTGCATAGAATGGAGTTGGTGAACAAAAATCGTTCAAAACTGGGAGGTAAGCTAGGTTGTTATCCATTCAAATATGCGCCTATTTAGATTGAGTTTCAAGACTTTTTAAGCGGTTTTTTAGCTAAATTGTCTAAGCGATCAAATATGAATCAAACAGTCTAAAAAGGCCTACAAAACGTGATTTAGATCACGATTTTTCTTTCAGAGCTTGGTAATCTGAACTTAAGCAAACAACAGAAGGTTCGAAATATGCTGAAAATCACTAGCAAGCAACTTGAAGTAACTGCACCGATTCTTGAACGTATCGAAGGACAAATTGAAAAACTCGCAAGACATGATCTACAACTCATTAACCCGCATGTAATTATCACTCAGGAAAAGCAGCTCTTTAAGATAGAAGCGTCAGTAGGCTTGCCAAGTGGAGAACTATTCGCCCAGGCGAAAAATGAAAACCTTTACGCAGCAATAACTGCAATGGGTAAAAAGCTGGAAAAACAGCTAAATCGCCTGACTCATAAACCCCAGGCTCAACGTCACGTTTCACCAACAACTGAAACCGATAATGATTTTGAGTATGTCTATAAGGAGGAAACCGCAGCTTGATGTTTTTTATTACTCTTAAACCAAAGCGCGCCCTCGGGTGCGCTTTTTTATGCAAACCATAAACAATGGGCAAACTTGATCATTATTTGATTGACACTGATAGCTTAGCGCTTTAATTTTACAGTATGAAAAATATCACTAGCCGCAATTTTATTTTCTTTTTTATTCAGCCCCCATATTGAGGCCGATTTTTTGTGTAAAAACGAAAATGAAATTTAGAGCCTCCCAACTGGGGGGCTTTTTATTATTAAATATTTAATGCTCGCTGTTCAACACCACGTCAGCTAAGCAGTCGTCATTGAGGCTATTATGAAAAAAGCGCCAGAATTGAGTCAGACCAGAGAACAAATTACCTCACTAGATAAGGACTTATTAGCCTTACTAGCCAAAAGGCGTGAATTAAGCCTTGATGTCGCCAGAAGTAAAGAAGTCGATGTTAGGCCCATCAGAGATACGCAGCGGGAAAAAGAATTATTAGAACGCTTAGTTCAACAAGGTAGAGAGCAAGGTTTAGATGCTCACTTTGTTATCTCACTTTATCAAAGCATTATTGAAGATTCAGTCTTGAATCAACAAGCCTTTTTACATGGCCGTGCTAACCCTGAAATCCAGCAACAACAATCGACCATCGCCTACCTAGGTGCTAGAGGCTCATACTCTTATCTCGCCGCCAGCCGTTTTTGTCAGCGCCGCCAAGTAGAAATGATTGATTTAGGCTGCCAAAGTTTTGATGAAATTATCAGTTCAGTTGAACTCGGCCATGCTGACTTAGGTTTTTTACCTATTGAAAATACCTCATCGGGTTCAATTAATGAAGTGTATGACGTGCTGCAACACACCTCTCTTTCAATTGTCGGAGAAACAACCATTGAAGTGGGCCATTGCTTACTCACCAAAAATAATGCTGAATTAGAACAAATCAAAACCGTATTTGCTCACCCACAGCCCATTAGCCAATGCAGTCAGTGGTTATCACAACATCCAAACTTAACGCTGGCCTATTGCTCAAGCAGTGCTGAAGCCATGCAGCAAGTCATTGACGCAGATGATGACAGTGTTGCCGCTATTGGCAGTGCTGAAGGCGGCGCCTTATATCAATTAAGTGCCACAGAAAAAGGGTTAGCCAACCAAAAAATTAATCAAAGCCGCTTTATTGTGGTTGCACGCAAAGCTGTAGCAGTGCCGTCACAACTGCCGGCAAAAACCACCTTGATTATGGCTACAGGACAAAAGCCCGGCGCGCTAGTTGAGGCGCTACTCGTATTAAAAGCCCATAACATTAATATGAGTAAGTTAGAGTCTCGCCCAATCCCTGGCACCCCGTGGGAAGAAATGTTCTACCTTGATGTTGATGAAAATCTTGCAAACCATGATATGCAGCAAGCCTTAAAAGAATTAGAAAGACTGACACGCTTTATAAAAGTGCTGGGCTGTTACCCTTGTGAAACCGTCAAACCAACTCAACTTAATAGTAGTCAGCTAGTGATTGAGCCAAATAGCTCTAAAGCCCCCAATAAAACTGCCAGTGACAATCTTGATGCCCCTAAGCATTCGAAGTTGTATCGACAAGAGCAGACCATTATTGAAACCAAACAGTGTGCCATTGGTGAAAAGGACTTAGTTGCGCTGCAACAAATGACCCTTACAGACACCGATGACTTATTTGCCGCTAAGGTGAAGCAGGTGAAAGAGTCTGGTTATCAAGGGGTATTGCTACAAGCTTCATCTACAGATAACTTATCGCCGTTAAACCTTAAA
Organism: Shewanella sp. 3_MG-2023; assembly: GCF_030548765.1. NCBI lineage: Bacteria > Pseudomonadati > Pseudomonadota > Gammaproteobacteria > Alteromonadales > Shewanellaceae > Shewanella > Shewanella sp. 3_MG-2023. The sequence continues at coordinate 60,248 of NZ_JAUOSH010000001.1, forward strand.
AACTATTGTCATATCGTTGAGCAAGCAGGCTTGTTCAGTGCCATTGAAGTTGACTCAGTAAGCAGCTTCGATATCGCAGTAAAGTCGGCCGATATGGTTTATCTTGCCGGTAAGGCGATGTTTGATAAAGAACTGTTAGATGCAGCTGGCGCTATCAGTAAACCGGTATTGCTTGAGCGCAATACTATGGCAAGTACCTCTGACTGGCTTACTGCTGCAGATAGAGTTTTAACCACGGGTAATCAACAACTGATCTTGGTTGAAGCAGGCATTAGAAGCTTTACTAATCCTGAGCAACTGTCATTGGATTTAGCCGGATTAATTGCAATAAAGCATCAATGCCACTTGCCAGTTATTGTTAATACCAGTTACGCGGTTAACAGCCCACTTTTACATCAGCAAGCCATAGCGGTTAAGCAACTACAGGCCAACGGGCTGATTCTGAATGAGCAACAACTGGCAGAGGCAGATGACCAACATCACTTGCTACACGAGCTTCATCAATAAAACCAGCAACCAACCGCATCGTTTATCCAAACCATGCGGTTGCTTTTAGCCCAATAAAAAACCGAACTTTAAGTTCGGTTTTTTATTGGTTAATCAACAATTAATACATGCTGACATTATCATTTAACCCAAGCCATCCTTTAAAAATACGATAACTAAACCAGCCTAAAGCTAATACAAATATCGGGACACTAAGCCATAATTGAGGAGTAAAATAGCCTAAGATCAATAATGGCATCAAACCTGTCATGCTATTACGTTGCCATCTTAAATGAGAGCCCAGCAAAGAGCTTGCTGGAATACGGTTTTGAGAAATATTAATTAATAAACTGAAAAACACTGGTAAAAAAAAGAGTGGAAAGGCGCTCATTAGTGCATATAAAAAATGCCCAAGCGATAAATCTTCTGCGGTGTAAACCTCAGTATTTGTCATTAGATTATCACTCCTATTAGTCCGAAAAAAAGAGCTGCTTAAAAGCAGCTCCCTTTAACCTTAATCCCTGTTTGATGATTTCGCAATATTATTCAGCGTTAACTCGGATTAATTGGTCTTCATATCATTGACAGACTGTAGCATAGCGCGGCTTTCTTGCTGAAATTGTGGCGCAAAATCCCCAAACCATTTTGCAACTTGCTCAAATTGAGACACGAATTCATCTCGATTGCCGGTCTTAAGTAGTTGAAGCGCTTGACCATAGTTATCGAGATAATCACTAATGGCGACTTGGCTACCTTCTTGGGCAAAAATAATATCAGCATACAGCTTTGGATCTTGAGCAAACAAACGCCCCACCATAGCCAACTCTAAACGATAAATAGGCGAACTAAATTGTAAAAGAGTCTCAATATCGGCCTGCTCTTTACATAAGTTCAAACCATAAACAAAAGTTGAAAAGTGACGCATGGCTTGCACTAGTTGCATGGCTTTATCATGCTTTTGTGCATCTTCGTTAACAATGCGTGCACCCCAAATAATAATTTGATCGAGCAACCATTGATAAGCTTGGGGTTCACGGCCATCACACACCACCACAACCTGTTTTGCTAAACTGCCCACATCAGGGCCAAACATTGGGTGTAAACCCACTACAGGGCCATTGTGAGCGGCAAGCATGGCATTTAAAGGCTCAGTTTTAATTGAGGTCAAATCAGCAAGAATACAATCATCAGCTAAATTGTTTAATTGATTGCTGATCACCTCGCAAGTGACATTAATTGGCACGGTAACGATCACCATGCCAGCGCCATCAAATAACTCGTCTGCGCGATGCCAGTCGTTTTTATCAAGGCTTTTTACAGTATAGCCAGACAGCGTCAGCATTTGACTAAATAAACCACCAAGTTGGCCTTCACCACCAACAATGACAATATGACCAAGATCCGTTTTTACTTGCTTAAATCCGACATCTTTTTCATTCAAATAGGACTCACGCATTAAACGACGTAAAATATCTTCAATAAGTTGCGGTGAAACATCCATCTCACTGGCTTCTTTACGGCGTTTCGCCAACATTGACGCTTCACGCTGCGGTGCGTAAATCGGCACCCCAGCAGCATGCTTAACCGCCCCGACTTGAGCAACAAGATCTAATCGCTTACGTAATAAATGCAGTAGTTGCTGATCAACGCCGTCAATGAGCTCACGCAAATTGTCTAAATCTAAAGTGGTTTTTTCATTCATCGCTTAAATCCATCCATCGCCGCGTTTATGCTGCGAATCGATTAGGTAATACTGTTTTAAGTAAATTAGCATTGCTACGCAACAATGTCTCAGTAGTTTGCCAATTTATACAAGAATCGGTTACCGATACCCCATAAGCCAGTTCTGACAGAGGCTTATTGCTGGATTGATTACCTTCATTTAAGTGACTTTCAAGCATCACCCCAATAATTGAACGGTTACCTGCATGTATTTGTTTAAATACATCCTCGCAAACTAGTGTCTGTCTTGTATAGTCTTTTGATGAATTGCCATGACTACAATCAATAATCAATCTGGCATTTAATTTGGCTTGATGTAACTGCGCTTCACACTCTGCCACACTGTCAGCATCATAATTAGGTGTTTTGCCACCACGTAAAATCACATGGCCATCGGGGTTACCTGCAGTTTGCAGTAATGACACTTGCCCTTGCTGGTTAATGCCCATAAAGCGGTGGCTGCTTGCCGCAGATTGCAGTGCATTAATCGCCACTCCAAGTTTACCGTCAGTGCCGTTTTTAAATCCTACTGGCATGGATAAGCCAGATGCCATTTCACGGTGAGTTTGCGACTCTGTGGTTCTGGCACCAATGGCCGACCAAGTCACCAGCTCTGACATATATTGTGGGCTAATGGGGTCTAACGCTTCAGTCGCTACCGGCAGCTCGAGCTCTGCAAGCCAAATCATCAACTCACGCGCCATTCTCAGTCCCTTTTCAACATCGAATGACTCGTCCATATCAGGATCGTTGATAAGGCCTTTCCAACCTACTGTCGTGCGTGGTTTTTCAAAGTAAACCCTCATCAAGATATAAAACTCATCACTGAGATCATCATGTAATTTTTTAAGCTTTAGGGCGTATTCTTTGGCAGCATCGATATCGTGAATAGAACATGGGCCAGTAACGATTAATACTCGATTGTCACGTTTGTGGACAATATCGGCAACGGTTTTACGTGCGTCAAGAATGTACTGATAAGCGTGATCAGACAGCGGCAATGCTTTTTTTAATTCTGCTGGGGTGACCAGTACTTTCTCTGAACTAATATGAACGTTATTAATCGTATCTTGCTGCATGATATTTCTCACTTCTTAAAAAATTATTTCTGTCTTGGGGCTATCGCGTAAACCATGACTGCACTAACTGACCTTACCAAAAAAGTAACACCGTACCGCTACACCATTACAAGGTTGGGCTAACTATGCCTTGGATTAAGCCACTAATCAACCACTAAATTTAATTTTCTCCAAAAACACAAAAACCCGCCATAAAGGCGGGCTATTGTGCGAACACTGCATCTAATTTTTTTAAGCGGGTAACTAGTCTTACTTAGTTGCCAACTTTTCACGGATACGTGCAGATTTACCTGAACGATCACGTAAGTAGTAAAGCTTAGCACGACGAACACGACCGCGACGCTTAACTTCGATGCTAGCTACTAGTTTACTGTGCGTTTGGAAACCACGCTCAACACCTTCGCCATTAGAGATTTTACGTACTGTAAATGCAGAATGAAGACCACGGTTACGCTTAGCGATAACCACACCTTCAAACGCTTGAAGACGTTCTTTGTTGCCTTCAACTACACGTACCTTAACTACTACTGTATCACCAGCACCAAATTCAGGTACATCTGTTTTCATTTGCTCTTCGTTGAGCATTTTAATGATGTTGTTCATAACTTACTCCGTTCTAGAAATAACTGGGCTTATGACTACACAGGTTTGTCTAAATTTTTGACAAACTCCGCTAAAAGAGTCTTTTGTTCGCCAGTCAGAGCTAGATTTTCAAATAATTCTGGTCGTCTTAAAAAAGTCCTACCAAGACTTTGTTGCAACCGCCAGAGTCTAATTTTTTTGTGGTCACCGCTTAAAAGCACTGCTGGTACACCGACACCATCTAAAGTTTCAGGGCGTGTATAGTGTGGACAATCCAATAAGCCATCAGAGAAAGAGTCTTGCTCTGCTGACGCTTGCTTACCTAGTACACCAGGTACTAACCTTGCAACTGAATCAATTAAGGTCATCGCCGGTAATTCTCCGCCCGAAAGCACATAATCACCAATTGACCACTCTTCATCAATTTCAGATTGAATAATACGTTCGTCAACACCTTCGTATCGACCACATACCAACACTAAACTTGTTGATTTACTTAACTCAGAAACGCCTTGCTGATCCAGCTTACGTCCCTGAGGTGATAAATAAATCACCTTTGCACCGTCACCTGCCGCAGCTTTCGCTGCATGAATAGCATCGCGTAACGGTTGCACCATCATCAACATGCCTGGACCACCACCGTAAGGTCGGTCATCAACAGTGTTATGTCGATCATGGGTGAAATCACGAGGATTCCACGTTTGCAACTCTAACAGGCCGTTTTTAACGGCTCGACCCGTGACTCCAAAGTCTGTAACGGCACGAAACATCTCAGGAAACAGGGTTACTACCCCTAACCGCATATGATGTACCTCGACTTAAAAGTCTGGATCCCAATCCACTAATATCTGTTTGCTTTGCAAGTTCACCTCAAGGACGAACTGCTCAGGGACAAAGGGAATCATTCGTTCCGCTTTGCCAAAAGCATCTTTTACGTTAGCTTTAACAAGGAGTACGTCGTTCGATCCTGTTTCCACGATCTGCTCGACTTCACCCATGTTGTAACCTTTGGTGTTAGTCACAGTACAACCAATCAAATCTCGCCAGTAGAATTCATCTTCTGACAAGTTTTTCATTTGGTCTGACTGAATGGCAATCTCACAATTTGTAAGTGCTTGCGCATCCTCTCGTGTATTTACGCCTTCTAAGCAAGCCACGAGTGCTTTACCTTGAAAACGCCACTGAGAGACCTTAACCTCACGCCATTCACCTTGTTCTTTTATGTACCAAGGGGAATATTCAAAAATACCTTCAACAGAATCGGTATAAGAGGTGATTTTCATCCAACCTTTAATACCATGACTAGAACCTATTTTGCCTAGTACGATGGGTTGTTGATTACTACTCATCTTTATACCTTAACGCTATTAAGCAACAGCTTTACGAGCGTCTTTGATCAATTTTGCTACGCGATCTGAAGTTGCAGCACCAGTTGCAACCCAATGATCAACACGATCTAAATCTAAACGTAAAGTTTCTTCTTGACCTTTAGCTAAAGGGTTGAAAAAACCAACACGTTCGATGAAACGACCGTCACGTGCATTGCGGCTATCTGCTACAACGATACTGTAAAATGGACGCTTTTTTGCGCCGCCACGAGCTAAACGAATGGTAACCATGCGTTTTATTCCTCTAATGATTTGCTAGAAGCAAAAATAAAAAACTGGGACTCCGTGTTCGCGAAGGGCCCCAGTAGAAAGCCGGAAGATTTTACCTGACTTTTCAACTATTGCAACCAAATCCGACGATTTTTACATCGAAGGCTAATGCCTGCAATAGGTCAAAATAAATCTAACCGGCGGTATTTGAATAGATATCCATGAAAAACTTAGGCATTAACGTCCTGGAAACTTCATTCCCGGAGGCATCATACCGCCCATACTGCGCATCATTTTTTTCATGCCACCTTTACCTGACATTTTTTTCATCATTTTTTGCATTTGAGTAAACTGCTTCAAAAGACGATTAACATCCTGAATTTGAGTGCCAGAACCTAAGGCAATACGACGTTTTCGTGAACCTTTAATGATATCAGGACGCTTGCGCTCACCTGGTGTCATTGAATTAATAATAGCTTCCATTTGGCCGGTCATCTTGCCATCTTGAACTTGGGCTAACGCTTCGGGTGGTAATTGGCCTACACCTGGCAGCTTTTCAATCATGTTCATCATGCCGCCCATATTCTTCATTTGCAGCAGTTGTTCGCGAAAATCCTCTAAATCAAAGCCGCCACCTGATTTCACTTTTGAAGCAAGCTTCATGGCTTTGTCTTTATCAACGCCACGTTCTACTTCTTCAATGAGTGAAAGCACATCGCCCATACCAAGAATACGTGAAGCAATACGCTCAGGGTGGAATGGCTCAAGGGCATCAATTTTTTCACCGACACCTAAGAATTTAATCGGTTTTCCAGTAATATTACGAATCGATAACGCCGCGCCGCCACGTGCATCACCATCAATCTTTGTCAGGATCACACCGGTTAACGGTAATGCTTCATTAAATGATTTTGCAGTATTAGCTGCATCTTGGCCAGTCATAGCATCGACAACAAAGAGCGTCTCTACAGGATTAACGGCTGCATGAAGGTCTTTAATTTCATCCATCATCGCTTCATCAACATGCAAGCGACCTGCGGTATCGACAATCACAACATCAATGAACTTAAGCTTGGCATGGGCAATCGCGGCAGTAGCAATATCTACTGGCTTTTGGCTCACATCCGATGGGAAAAACTCAACTTCTACTTCGGTGGCTAAGGTTTCTAGCTGTTTGATCGCTGCAGGGCGATAAACATCGGCACTCACTACCAGTACTGATTTCTTTTCGCGTTCACGTAAAAATTTAGCCAGTTTGGCAACACTGGTGGTTTTACCCGCACCTTGTAAACCTGCCATCATTAATACTGCTGGCGGTTGACTAGCGAGGTCTAAGGCTTCATTGGCCTCACCCATTGCAATTTCAAGTTCGTTTTGGACAATTTTAATGAATGCTTGTCCTGGACTTAAACTTTTTGACACCTCTTGACCAACAGCGCGTTCTTTTACACTGTTAACAAATTGGCGTACCACTGGCAAAGCAACATCAGCCTCAAGCAGCGCCATGCGCACTTCACGTAAGGTATCTTTAATGTTGTCTTCGGTTAAGCGACCACGACCACTAATATTCTTGAGGGTGCGTGACAGTCTGTCAGATAGATTCTCAAACATGCGCTGCTGTATACCTTAAACGATTCCATAATTGGCGCCCATTATACCCAAACTACTTCAATATGCGACATCAGCCTGCGCTATCAGATTTGATATTCATCATCTTTCGTAAAGAATTTGCAGTTAAATGATGGAAACTGTTAAATTTTGAGTCTTAGGTCACTCCACTATTGGGGGGCGTTCGTGTTAATCTTAACTAACTAAAGATGTGCTGATTTTATATTGTAAAAAACAACGGCACTCATAACTTGATAGGTTTATTCCAGATGGTCATTTTCCCAGCTTCGGCGATGTTGTTTTATTGCATTGCACTTATTTTAGTGACAAGCCGACTTTTCCACGCAGAAGGTCCCAATCGCAAGCTCGTTGCTATCTTTGCATCTATTGCCGTTGTGCTTCATGGCATTGCATTATCACAAACCATTTTTACCGCTGATGGGCAAAACTTTAGTTTAACCAATGTGATTTCACTGGTTAATTGGATTATTGCCTTTAGCTTTACCATTATCATGCACCGCTTAAAAGTGATTGTTGTGGTGCCTGTGGTTTATGCTTGCTCAGTTATTTCGGTTGCTGTGCTGTGGCTCATTCCCCCTCAATACATCATCCACTTTGATGTTCACCCAGAAATCCTAGCACATATTGTATTATCGCTTATGGCCTACAGTGCCTTGATGATTGCAGCTTTGTACGCTATTCAGTTGTGGCTAATCCAAAATAAATTGAAAAACAAGAAAACCATGATGAGCCCCGGCATGCCGCCATTAATGACAGTTGAAAAACAGCTGTACCATTTGGTGACTATCGGAGTGATGCTACTAACATTATCACTGGCGACAGGGTTTATCTTCTTGGAAGATATGTTTGAAGATGGCAAAGGTCACAAGGCTATTTTATCAATTATGGCCTGGGTGGTTTACTGTGTGATGCTTTGGCAGCATTACAGCATCGGTTGTCGTGTTCGTACAGCTGTAATATATACCTTATCTGGGGCAACGTTACTTTCTCTGGCTTATTTTGGCGCACGAATCGTTACTGAAATTATTTTACGATAACCGTATATTTGGTTGAATAGTATGAACCAAGCTTGACACTCATGACGAATGATTGATACTCATCATTCGTCTTTTTTTTACTACAATAACTGGAGCCATTTTTGGACGCTATTTCTACCAGCGCACTCCTCTTCTCTCTGTTGGTGTTAATTTGTATCTCAGCCTATTTTTCGGGTAGTGAGACCGCCATGATGACCTTAAATCGCTATCGCTTACGTCATTTAGCAGCTAGCGGCCACAAAGGTGCTATTCGTGCACTAAAAATGTTAGAGCGACCCGACCGCTTAATTGGCCTGATTTTAATTGGTAATAATCTGGTTAATATCTTAGCCTCAGCTATAGCAACCATTATTGGCATGCGCTTATTTGGTGACATGGGCGTAGCTATTGCCACAGGTGTTTTGACTTTGGTGGTTCTCATCTTTGCCGAGGTCACCCCAAAAACCATTGCCGCCTTACACCCTGAACGTATTGCCTTTCCGTCAAGCTTGCTATTAAAAGCCTTACTGTCGATATTATGGCCGCTAGTTAAAGTAATTAACTTAATCACTTCTGGTTTTTTACGGGTATTAGGAATTAAAAATGTCAGTGTTAATGATGCCCTTAGCCAAGAAGAATTACGCACGGTTGTTCATGAAGCTGGGGCATTGATCCCGCAGCGACATCAAGAAATGCTTTTGTCGATTCTAGATTTAGAAAAAGTCACGGTTGAAGACATTATGATCCCGCGCTCAGACATTTATGCCATTAACGTTAATGACGAATTCAAACTGATTAATAAACAGGTGACTCAAAGCCCGCACACACGAGTGTTGGTGTATCGCGATAATATCGATGATGCCGTCGGTTTTATCCACCTGCGTGATGCCTTAAGACTGCAGTCAAAAGAAGAATTTAGTAAGTCGACATTATTAAGAGCCGTAAAAGAATTGTACTTCATTCCAGAAGGCACGCCGTTAACGGTACAACTGTCTAACTTTCAGCAGAATAAAGAACGTTTTGGCTTAGTAGTGGATGAATATGGTGATATTCAAGGTTTGGTGACGTTAGAAGATATTCTTGAAGAAATTGTCGGTGATTTCACCACTTCAATGATCACCACTGCCAGTGAAGATATTGATATTCAACAAGATGGCAGTTTCATTATCGAAGCCAGCATCACCATACGTGACTTAAATAAAGAAATGAAATGGGATTTTGCCATCGATGGACCTAAAACCTTAAATGGGTTGATCATCGAACACCTTGAAGAGATACCATCAGCCAGTACTCGCCTTAAAATAGGCCGCTATGACATTGAGGTTTTAGAGGTATCAGATAACATGATTAAAACGGTAAAAGTCATACCGGATGCTGCGCTTACTGAAGTTGAGCAGGATGACTAACATTAGTTAGTTTTAAGCTATTAAAAAGCTAAAAAGGCGCATTGAGCGCCTTTTTTAATACCAAAAATTCAATCAAACTTATGCGGTTTGACGCTTTTTAGCCTCTAACGCTCTGCGTTTATCCCGCGCTATTGGGGTGATTTCTTCTTCAAGTTCTTTGCCAAAGCCAAGCATAAAATACAACTCTGCCATTAAAAAAAACGGCCCTATCAAAAGTTGATTTAAATCGTCAATAAAAGCTGGTTTGGCTTTTTCGTATTTATGGCCGATAAACTGAATCGCCCAACCAACAACAAATACAGCAATGGCCACAAGCCAGCCCGCCCCATGCTGCGCTGCCAGCGTAGTGGTGATAAGCACTGGAACAATAAAAATCGTTAATCCTAACGCTAAACCTTTATGCAAGATGAAGTAGTAAATTAAAGTACCGATAGCAAACGCGGATGCCACATTCACATTGATATACAAATTTGGCAAAGACAGCAAATTCACCGGTATAAAATTTAACATCAAAAATACTGACCAGATAATCAGCGGTACGCCGATGAAATGGGTGCGAATATTATTCGGGTTTAAGTGCACACTTTTATAAGTTGCTAACTGCTCGACCGCTGATTTCATATCACCACCTTTAGTTGTTAGTTTTTGTGAGTAATGGTTAACTCACGTTAACTTACCCTATCGATATCAGCAAACTCAAGTTTCGCCCTAAAAAGACTCAACCACAAAAAAGCGCATTAAGCGCCTTTAGATATTTAATATTAACAATTTCAGTCACTAAGACTCAATAATCACAGTTGCAACGGCATAATGCTGCTCATCAGCAATAGTAATATGGCCGCGGGTCGCGCCTAGTTGCTCAAGCCTTGCTAATGCACCATCAGTAAAGCTAATTAGTGGCGCACCATTGTCATCATTACTGATATGAATATGCTGAAATGAAACTCCGCGGCCAATACCAGTGCCTAAGGCTTTCGCTGCGGCTTCTTTTGCAGCAAAACGTTTTGCTAGGTATCGATGGGCTATTTTTGAAGATTGGTAAATTTCAAGCTCTGTAGGCGTGAGTACACGTTTAGCTAACTTATCCCCTAAACGGGCATATTGCAGCTCAATGCGGTTTATCTCAATAATGTCTGTACCAATACCCACAATGGCCATTATTCGCCTCTACGCCCTTCTAGCATTAATGTTTTCATATCTTTTACTGCAGTCGCTAAACCGTCAATGGCTGCTCTAGCGATAACAGCATGCCCAATATTTAACTCATACAACTCAGGGATAGCTGCAATAGCTTTGACGTTATGGTAATGCAATCCATGTCCTGCATTAACAATCAAGCCTTTACTGTGAGCATATTTGGCCATTTCAGTAATGCGCGCCAACTCTATAGCCTGCTCAGCATCCGTTTCAGCATCGGCATAACAACCGGTATGGATTTCAATATAAGGTGCGCCCGATGCTACAGCAGCATCTATTTGGCTTTTGTCGGCATCAATAAATAAAGATACCTTGATGCCTTCTGCAGCTAACGTCGTGACAGCTTGAGTGATTTTATCAAGTTGACCTGCCACATCTAAGCCACCTTCTGTGGTCAGCTCTTCACGCTTTTCTGGCACTAGGCAGGCATAGGCGGGCTTGACTTCACAGGCTATCGCAATCATTCCATCGGTAACGGCAAACTCAAAATTCATCCGCGTTTTAAGGGTTTTAGCCAACAAATACACATCACGGTCTTGAATATGGCGGCGATCTTCTCGTAAATGAATAGTGATGCCATCTGCGCCAGCATGTTCTGCAACCGCTGCGGCATGGATAGGATCAGGGTAACTGGTTCCACGAGCTTGACGAAGAGTGGCAATGTGATCGATGTTAATTCCTAATAAAATTCCACTCATTGTGGCTCCTTAATTGGCAAAACTGACTCGCTAACTAGCAAATCTAAAAAGTAATATTTCAAACTAGTGGGCCTATTCTAATGTAAACCACTGGCTGCTCATATATTAAAAAGTTATTGTTTAATAAATAACTTACGGCTAAGTAATGGCTTACCGCCTAATAGCGGCGTTAACAGATAGCGCATGAGCCCTTTGGCTTGATTTAGGTGCTCTGGGGTTAATTGTTTTTGCTTGAGCTGAATGAGCATCTCACCAGCGAGCAAGTTACGACTGCTTGTAAAATGCTCTGATGCGGCTTGATTTACGACAGCAAAACCGGCATCAGTAACAAAACGATAGCTGCAACCTGCCATGATCATCTCACCTAAGGTGTCGTAGTCCAGTGATGGCAAAGCACCTAATTCTAAAAGTAGCTCCATCTCAAAATAGCGTAAATGACTGGAACTAAATTGCTGCGCCAAGCCCATTAAACTGCGGTGATAATGCAGGAATAACCCTTCAGCATGTTGGCCTGAATTAAGTACCCTAACCAGCAGCTCATTAAGATACATAGCAGAATATAAACTTTCAGCTTTAAGGGGTAATGCCGGCGCTGCGGGTTCAACTTGGGTAATAAATTTAAGCGAAGAATCAGTAGAGCCTGATTTGCTATTGAACTGGAATATCAGCGGCTGAAATGGCTGAATGATACTTTTAAGGGATTTTTTTCCGCTACCTACTCTGACTAAGGCATCGACCCTTCCTACATCATCAACTAACAGGTTAACGATCACACTGGATTCTCTGTATGGTCGATGATGTAGTATGTACCCCCTTAACATAGCAGGGTTACACAGTCGCTAAAGTCGGTATTAAGTAAAGCATCGGCTTAGTCTTCACCATAGCCTAAGCTTCGTAAAGCACGTTCGTCATCTGCCCAGCCTGACTTAACCTTAACCCAAACTTCTAAGAAAACTTTATTATCAAACAAGGTTTCCATATCAAGTCGAGCTTGGGTGGCGATAGTGCGGATACGCTCACCTTTATTACCGATAACCATACGTTTTTGGCCCGTACGCTCGACCAAAATCAAAGCGTTGATTTGATAAACGCCGTTTTCCATCATTTTGAACTGTTCAATCTCAACGGTGGCATCATAAGGCAATTCATCACCTAAGAAGCGCATTAGCTTTTCACGGACAATTTCTGATGCCATAAAGCGTTGCGAACGGTCAGTGACGTAATCTTCTGGGAAATAAAATCCAGCTTCAGGTAACGACTCACTGGCTAAATCTAAAATTCGTTGAATATTCGTGCCTTTAGTAGCCGAGATAGGCAGAATTTCATCAAATTTAAACTTAGCAGATAACTTTTCAAGATAAGGGAATAAAGACTCTTTATCTTTAATATTATCGACTTTATTGATAGCTAAAACCGTTTTACGCTGACCACTGCCTTGCTCTAATTTCTTGAGCACCATCTCATCATCTTCAGTCCACGTCATGCCATCAACCACAAACACAACCATGCAGACATCAGCAAGCGAACTTGCTGCAGCACGGTTCATGAGGCGGTTAATCGCACGCTTTTCTTCAATATGTAAGCCTGGAGTATCAACAAAAACAATTTGCCTAGCTTCATCGGTATGGATACCCATAATGCGATGACGAGTGGTTTGCGGTTTTTTAGAGGTAATACTGACCTTCTGCCCAAGTAACTTGTTCAGTAAGGTCGATTTACCCACATTAGGGCGGCCGACAATAGCAACCATGCCACAATAGGTGATCTCGTATTTTGCTGTAGCGGCTGGCGCAGCGCCATTCATCCTTGCCAATAATTCATCTAAACTCGGCTCAACTGGTGAGTTCTCTGGCAAGTCTGTTTTTTTGGTCATTTATTAATAAGCTCCAATACCTGAGCGGCAGCTAGCTGCTCAGCTTTTCTTCTTGAAGTACTGACGCCTGTCACTACTTTATTGATTTCTGCTACGCGACATTCAACTGTAAATGTCTGGTCATGGGCCTCACCTTTTACATCAACAACATGGTATTCAGGTAAGGGCTTTTTATAACCTTGCAGATATTCTTGTAAAATCGTTTTCGGATCTTTTTGATTGATGCCAGGTTTGATTTCAGCCAAACGCTGCTGGTACCAGGTCAGTAATAACTTACGACATGTCTCTATGTCAGCATCTAAATAAATCGCCCCGATAATTGCTTCAACCGCATCAGCTAAAATAGACTCACGTCTAAATCCACCACTTTTAAGCTCGCCAGGGCCTAAGTAGAGGTAATCGCCTAGCTTAAATTCTTTTGCGATAACCGTTAAGGTTTCACCTTTGACTAAGGTGGAACGCATACGGCTTAAATCACCTTCAGTAGCCTTAGGGAACTGATGATAAAGGGCATCAGAAATAATGATTGATAAAATCGAGTCACCTAGAAACTCTAGGCGCTCATTATGTTTTGATGCAGCACTACGATGAGTTAATGCCTGAGTTAATAAATCAACATTAGTAAACTCATAACCCAGCGTACGACACAGTCGCGGTAAGTTTTTAATTGGTTCCATTACTTGATCGCACCTACTCTGTCAAAACGCACCCCGGTTGGTACCCATGTTGGTAACCAACTACTTGCAGGTCGTTCAAATTCAAAACTAATCCAAATCGCTACCGCTTTACCTACTAAGTTAGCTTCAGGGACAAAGCCCCAAAAGCGGCTATCAGTGCTGTTGTCACGGTTATCACCAATGGCAAAGTACTGACCTTCTGGCACAATAAATTCACCCACTGCCGTACCCGGTTGCTCAAAGAAATGTGAGCTAAAATCAGGGCGAGATGGGTTGATTAAAATATCATGTTCGACATCAGTTAACTGCTCGGTATAGCGAGATAACGACACACCTTCATGGGTAAACTCACCACGATTAACTGGCGTTAGCTTAATTGCTTTTGCTGGCGGACAATTTGTTGCTGCATCACATTTAGGCTGAATAAGAAATTGCTTATTTTGGTAAATAATACGGTCACCGGGTAAACCAACCACTCTTTTAATATAGTCTATTTCAGGCTGCTGAGGATATTTGAACACAAACACATCGCCACGCTCAGGCTCACCTGTTTCAATTAGCTTGCTGCGAAAAACGGGGTCACGTAAACCATAACTGAATTTTTCTACCAGAATAAAATCACCTACCAGTAAAGTCGGTTTCATTGAGCCTGATGGTATTTGAAATGGCTCATAAATAAATGAACGCAATATCAATACAAATGCGATAACCGGAAAAATTGAATGGGCAAATTCAACCAAGGTTGATTCACGCGTAATGCTGTATTTTGCATCATCACTCAAATTAGGTTGCTTTGCTTCTGCAAGGGCTAAGCTTTCACGACGTTTAGGGGCAAATATCGTTGCATCGATTAACCAAATTAACCCACTCACAAGGGTTATTATGGTTAAAATAAGAGAAAAATGGGCTGCCATTGAAATTTAAGCTCCTGCCTTTAACACTTTCAAATAATAGTTTAATGAATAAACCGCTGAATAATGAGTATCCTATGGAATACATCGTTAAGCACTAACTGTAATGTTACAAATTATACGAATAAACCGTTGTTGCAAAATTAACTTTTGCTAATGACAACGCCGCAAACTGCGGCGTTATCTGAACTCTAATGAAACCTATGCAGGATTAATCATTAAGTTTCAATACAGCTAAGAACGCTTCTTGAGGCACTTCAACGTTACCAACTTGCTTCATGCGCTTCTTACCTTCTTTTTGCTTATTTAGTAGTTTCTTCTTACGCGAGACATCACCACCATAACATTTAGCGGTAACGTCTTTACGCATTGCTTTAATGTTTGAGCGGGCAATAATCTGACTACCCACCGCAGCTTGAATCGCGATATCAAACATCTGTCTTGGGATCAGCTCTTTCATTTTATCAACTAAAGCTAAGCCGCGATGACGAATGTTTGAACGATGAATAACCATTGCTAGCGCATCAACTCTGTCACCATTGATCAAGATATCTAAACGCACCATATCCGCTTCTTCAAAACGAATAAAGTTATACTCTAATGAGGCATAACCACGACTGGTTGATTTCAATCTATCAAAGAAATCCATGACGACTTCAGCCATTGGCAATTCGTAAGTCACAGAAACTTGATTACCGTGATAAACCATATTGGTTTGTACGCCACGCTTCTCGACACATAAAGTGATAACGTTACCCAAGTACTCTTTAGGCACCAACATGTTTGCTTCAACAATAGGTTCACGGATCATGTCGATGTTATTGATTGGCGGTAAATCTGATGGGTTATCTACATACACCACCTCACCATTGTTCAATTGAACTTCATAAACAACCGTCGGTGCTGTGGTAATCAAATCAAGGTTGTATTCACGCTCAAGACGCTCTTGAATGATTTCCATGTGCAATAAGCCAAGGTAACCAATACGGAAACCAAAACCTAATGCTGAAGATGATTCAGGCTCGAAAAACAGCGATGCATCGTTCAAGCTTAGCTTGTTTAATGCATCACGGAAGCTTTCAAACTCATCTGTCGAAATTGGGAATACACCGGCATAAACTTGCGGTGTAACCTTTTTAAACCCAGGTAAAGGCTCTTCGGCACCATGTTTAGCGTGAGTTAAGGTATCACCTACTGGTGCGCCGTGAATTTCTTTAATGCCCGAAATAACAAAGCCAACTTCACCGGCTTTAAGCTCAGGTGTATCTGTTTGTTTAGGCGTAAAGATACCAACACGGTCAGCATTGTAGTTTTGACCGGTAGACATAACTTTAAACTTGTCACCTTTTTTCAAGACGCCATGCTTAATACGTACTAACGAGACAACACCAAGGTAACTATCAAACCATGAATCAATAATCAGCGCTTGAAGTGGTGCATCGATATCACCTTCTGGTGGTGGGATATCCGATACGATGACTTCTAGTACATCTTTAATACCGATACCCGTTTTAGCTGAGCAGCGCACAGCTTCCATAGCATCGATACCAACAATATCTTCGATTTCTGCAGCGACACGCTCAGGATCGGCTTGAGGTAAATCGATTTTATTTAAAATCGGTACCACATCAAGATCCATTTCTAAGGCGGTGTAACAGTTTGCAAGTGTCTGTGCTTCAACGCCTTGACCGGCATCAACTACTAGCAATGCACCTTCACACGCAGCAAGTGAACGGGATACTTCATAAGAGAAGTCAACGTGGCCGGGTGTATCAATGAAGTTCAGCTGATAAGTTTCACCATCATCGGCTTTATAGTCGAGGGTAACACTCTGCGCTTTAATGGTAATGCCGCGCTCACGTTCGATATCCATAGAATCGAGAACTTGAACGTCCATTTCACGGTCTGATAAACCACCACAAAATTGGATAAGGCGATCAGACAATGTTGATTTGCCATGGTCGATATGGGCAATAATTGAGAAGTTTCTAATGTGTTTCATGTGGGTGAAATGGCTACTACTAAAATGGTGGATATAATGAGGTCGAATTGTACCTGATAAAGGGGTTAATACCAATCACAATCAATAACTGGACAAAAAACAATAATAAAATCACCCTTCATATCTGATAAATAATGCTATCTACCCCCGCGAAAGGCTGATCCCTTGGCCTAAATACGCTGTAATGATGGGCGTCGAGGCTTTTTCAAGCGTTAGCGCTTTGCTTTTACCGGCTTTCCAAGCCATGAAACTGCCTATCGCTGCAAGCATCATTGCGCCATGGTCAGTGTTGATATCCAAAAGACCAGCTAAGCCCTGCCCCATAATAGCGCCTAAAAATAACCCAACTAAAGGAGTGATATAAACCAGCATTGCTGCTTTTAATATCACGGATTCAGGCAGAGCAAGTTTCAGTAAATCACCCGCTTCGCAGGCTTGTTCTGCCATCAGAGAGAATTGCTGCTTTTTAATCGAAAAGGCTTTAGCAACCGTTGAGGTGCCACAATTGTCACTGCTTGAACAATGATTACAAGCACTCTTAAGTTCAATCTCAACGGTGACCCACCCTTTGGGATCGTAAGCGATTACCGTCGCCACCTCCTCCAACATCGATTGCGATAATGCTGGAGGTGATTGAGGTTTTTGCGCTGATGTTGAGTCTACTTGTTGAGTCATAGCGAAAGGCGCCCTGTAGGTTAAGTGCTAGTGATTCTAGCACTTATTTTAACGCTTGTTTTATGGCCAGTTACTTTAATACTCGTTATTTCAAGACCATTTATTTCAAGAATCTTTATTTCAACACTAGGCTTTTAGCAATACGATTAAGCGTATCTGCAGGCACTTTACCCACAGCAACTACTTCAACATTGCCCACTTGCTCAACCACCATTGAAAGGCCGTTGCGGGTAATTAGCTCATCAGGCATTGGACTATCACCCATTCTGGCCACATACACTGAAATGTTAACTAAGCCATCGGTTAAAGCGATATATTCAACTGATTCATCACTTCCAAGTAAGCGGTGATGATCTTTTACTACTAAATGAAACCCTGCAGGTAACCAAGTAAATTGCCAATTCTGTCCTTCAATCCGTTCAGCTGGGTTCATCACAGGCGGCAGTTCTTGCTTTTCAGCTTCGACTAAAATGCTCGCTGGCTCACCAAGCTCTATTAGCTCAATGACCATCATTTGCTCAATAAGCTGTTTGTCTTGGTTAATCATGTCATAACGCAGTGGTAAATGGGTTTCCATGTCCACCCAAACTTGTGACATAAAGCGGTGTTCATCTACCGGAATAATGCGGATCATTTGCCCAGGGCGCCCAGCTATACGGCTTCTTCCACCTAAAACAAATTGATACCCCTGCTCTAAAGAATTGATATTAGATGCAAAAATAGCAGGCCAAAGACCTTGAATACGGGGAGCGCTGATGCTGTATGCCGGTTGGTCATGCTCAATAAATGTTACCGTATCAGCAACTCTGACCGCATTTTTAGGGGGGCCATTGAGGTACTCTAGAAAAGCGACTTCTTTATCATTGACCGTACCATGCAGATAAACCAGTGGTCGTATGTGGTCGGCTTGCAGTTGAATAATAGAAGATTTGAATTGTTTGGTTTGTAATGCTTGGCTCATACTTTCAAGCCAAGCTTTCGCTGATTTTTCTTCTTCGGCAATACTAGGGAAAGCCAATACAGCAAGTACTAACAGGATTAGACGCAAGCTAACTCCGAATTAATGATTAAAATCGTTTAGTTCAATTTCGCTATTGTTGTCCACAACCGCACCTGAATTCAACCTTTGTTGTAGCATATGGTCTTGGATATAAGAATTTATACGGCGACGTTGCTCAACCATATTATCGTTACTGATATTAGATTGATTTTGTACAGCCCCAGTTTGGAGACTAACAGGTGACGCAGTCCCAATTAAAGGACGAGTATTTAACACAGGTAATGGTGAGTCGACACTTGGGTCTTGCTCATAATTTTGCACACCAACAATTGCTACCATAGCCACAGTTGCAGCAATTGCATATTGACCAAAC
The DNA here is from genome assembly GCF_030548765.1 of Shewanella sp. 3_MG-2023. Classification (NCBI taxonomy): domain Bacteria; kingdom Pseudomonadati; phylum Pseudomonadota; class Gammaproteobacteria; order Alteromonadales; family Shewanellaceae; genus Shewanella; species Shewanella sp. 3_MG-2023. The sequence goes on from NZ_JAUOSH010000001.1 coordinate 79,172, forward strand.
TGTTTGAAAAACGGTACCACATTATCTTTCTTAGTCTCGTTCACGGTTTCAGTATCATGTACTGAAGTTGTTTGAGTCTGAGGTGCAATAATGGCTGGCTCTAATTCTATTGCCGCTGCAATATTAGCAGAAAGATCCAAATCAATTGTCTGTGGTAACTCGCCGCGCATTGCATCGCCTATCATGTGATAGTTTTGCCATTTGCTATGTGAGCCTTCGTCTGCTGACAATTCCGCTAATGTTTTTGCATCAACTTCGCCGTCAACTGCTGATGAAACCCATTCTTGACCTGATTTAAGCATTTTTCACCCATGTCATAAAGACTGTTACTGTTCCAGCAAAGGCTGGAGTTTTTTATCGATTGATTCCCGTGCGCGGAAGATCCTTGATCTCACCGTCCCAACAGGACAATCCATGATATTGGCAATATCCTCGTAACTCATACCATCGAGTTCTCGTAATGATATTGCAATTTTCAATTCTTCTGGCAACGTTTCTAACGTTTCAAAAATCACCCGATTAATTTCATCTGATAACACCAAGCGTTCTGGTGAAGCAAATTCCTTTAATGCATCGCTGCCTTCGTAGTATTCAGCTTCTTCGGCGTCAACACTGTTAGCCGGTGTTTTTCTGCTCTGAGAAACCAAATGATTTTTTGCAGTGTTTACTGCAATGCGGTAAAGCCAAGTATAAAAAGCACTTTCACCCCGAAAGTTGGGTAATGCACGGTAAGCTTTAATAAAGGCTTCTTGTGCAACATCTGCTATGTCCGCTTGGTTTCGTATGTATCTCGAAATTAAGCTCATTACCTTATTTTGGTATTTTTGGACTAGCAAATTGAAGGCGTTTTTATCACCACGCTGAACACGTTCAACTAACTGTTGATCACTTATTTGTCCACTCATCCGAGCCGACTACTCCTAAATCTATAATACTGATTTCTCAGTCGCTCGAATCATATTCACATTAAAGTAGACTCGCATGCTTTGAAAAAGTTCGATATTGAATGAAAAAAAATTAATTTAATTAAAAAATTAGCGATTACCCCATCTAATAGTAATGTCTAAGTACCCAAAAAAGCGTAATTGATTTACCATTGAGGAACATATTAAGTACTCCATGATACCTTATGAAACAAGCAGTTGAACACCAGTCTGATATTTTGGTTATAGGTAGCGGTGCAGCAGGATTAACACTTGCCCTGCATCTAGCTGAAAAGTCTAAAGTTATTTTACTTTCTAAAGGCCCTTTGGCGGAAGGTTCGACTTATTATGCCCAAGGTGGAATCGCATCTGTATTCGATGAATCGGACACTATTGAATCACATGTTAACGACACGCTCATTGCTGGCGCAGGACTTTGTGACAAAGAAGTGGTGACTTACACGGCTGAAAATGCCAAAAAGTCGATGCAATGGTTAATTCAATGCGGTGTGGCATTTGATAAAGAAGAAACTGACGGCGATCAAAGCGCAGCACCTTATCATTTGACCCGTGAAGGTGGTCACAGCCATCGACGTATTTTGCACTCTGCCGATGCAACCGGTAAAGCAGTACAATCAACCTTGCAAGAACGCGCAATCGCGCACCCGAATATTAAAGTACTTGAGCGATATAACGCCATTGACCTAATCACCACTCGCAAATTAAACCGCCCCGGTAATCGTGTAGTGGGTGCTTATATTTGGAACCGCGATGCTGAGCACGTTGAAACGGTAACAGCCAAATTTGTTGCTATCGCGACAGGTGGCTGTTCAAAGGTATATCAATATACTTCTAATCCGGATATTGCTAGTGGTGACGGAATCGCCATGGCTTGGCGAGCGGGTTGCCGTATTGCCAACATGGAGTTTAATCAATTTCATCCAACTTGCTTGTATCATGCTGATGCTAGAAATTATCTGCTCACTGAAGCATTACGTGGTGAGGGCGCATATTTAAAACGACCTGATGGTAGCCGTTTTATGCCTGAATTTGATGAACGCGCGGAACTTGCTCCCCGTGATATTGTGGCAAGGGCAATCGATTATGAAATGAAGCGCTTGGGTGCTGATTGTCTGTATTTAGATATCAGCCATAAACCCGCTGAATTTGTCATCAAACATTTTCCCACGATTTACAGTCGCTGTTTAGAATTTGGTATTGATATCACCACCGATCCCATCCCTGTGGTGCCTGCAGCCCATTACACCTGCGGCGGCGTCATGACAGATTTGCATGGTCAAACTGATATCAATGGCCTATATGCCATTGGTGAAGTAGCCTACACCGGCTTACATGGTGCCAACCGACTGGCCAGTAACTCCTTATTAGAGTGCTTGGTTTTTGCTAGAGCTGCTGCTCAAGATATTGAAAGCTTGCTTGAAAAAGTGCCGACACCCGGGCCTGTGCCACTCTGGGATGAAAGTCAGGTTAGTAACTCAGATGAAGAAGTGGTCATTGCCCATAACTGGCATGAACTGCGTTTATTCATGTGGGATTATGTAGGAATTGTTAGAACCGATAAACGCTTGGAGCGCGCGCTACGCCGCTGCGCATTGTTACAACAAGAAATTCAAGAATATTATACTAACTTCAGAGTCAGTAACAATTTACTGGAATTGAGAAACTTGGTTCAAGTAGCTGAGTTAATCATTCGCTGCGCCATGGAAAGAAAAGAAAGTCGTGGCCTACACTATAATGCCGATTACCCAGAGCAAGTCGATAATCCAAAGCCAACTATTTTACAACCTGAACGATAGCGTTAAGATTATTAACGCTTTTGATATGCGATTAATTGACGACACAGGTTTCGGTAACTGCTGTCGTCAAGCATGTCGCTCCAGACAATTAATAACTGCCTTTTTCCCCGAGTTGCAACTCCCCGCTCATCTAAAACGTCAAGTTCAATAAACATCACTGCAGCAAATACAGTGACTATTGAACTGCGCCATAATTGAAATTCTTGCCCTTGGGATAACTTACCTTTACTTGCATCAAGTAAAGAAAATTGGCAACGCCAATGCCTTAACGCCAACAGATGAGCGACAAAAAAAGCCAGATACGAGATAAGAATAAAATAGAATGCCAGTTGATAAGCCCAGTGGCGATAATCTGGCCAAAGAATAAAGCTGCTTAAACACACACAGAGCAATACAATATGTGATAAAAATTGATTAAATGAAGCGCTTAAGCTGAAATGCATCAGTTAAGCACCTTCATCTTTTGCAGTAAGCTCATATCGCTATAAACTAGCTTATGGTTGAGGGCGACCACGAACCGTAACTATCATGTCAGCCATAGCAGCATCAGGGCAAACTTCATGCCCCATAAACCAAGCAAATAACTCAGGGTCTTCACAGGCTAATAAATCAATGAAGGTTTGCTTATCTTTATCAGCTAAAGCTTGGTAATGTTGCTCTACAAAAGGTTGAAAAAGAACATCTAACTCAAGCATCCCTCTTCGACAAGCCCAGCGCACTCTTGCTATATTCATTAATTCCAATGTACTTCTCCTAACATCTCTTCGGATACTTTATAGATGTTGCAAACTTCGATGCTCAACATCTTGAACTTGTGGATCAACACCAGCAAACAAATCATTAAAGTCTGTTTCTAACAAGCGTTGAACCGCAGGGTGTTGAATCATCCTCTCAGCAAACATGACATGATACTCTTCTTTAATATCAGTGGTTTCACCCAGTAATACCATGCCTTGGGAGAGTATATCATGACGATAAATAGAGGGAGCAACAAATATACCGCGCTTAAACAAACCAAATGCTTTCATCATAGCTGCATCATCAAACTCACCTAAAATACTCACATTAAGATTTTTTTCAGCAAACCAGCGATGTAACTGTTGCCCAAGGGAAGTACGCTTGCCTGGGATCAGTAATTTCTCTTGCTCAAGACATGCTGGAAAGTCAGCAGAGGGCTTTGATGAAGAGAAAAAGCTAATACCGCACTCGCCTAACTTTTTGGATAAGATTTCAGGGTATTTAAGTGATACGCCAGCACAATCAGATAAAATCATATCTAATTTATGTTCACGTAACCTTGCTATCAGGCTTTCATGGGTTGATTCATAACAGCTCAAATGCATTGAACCGTCACTTGGGATCACTGTCAGTAAAACGCGACTGGCTAAGGCTTTAGACAGGGCATCAGCAATACCCACTTCAAATAACACTGAGTCATCTTTTTGATAAGAGAGTAAATCGATCATTTCGTAGCTTAGACTAAACATCTTATCAGCATAACGAAATACGATTTCACCAAGTTCGGTGGATTCAAGGTTGCGGCCGACACGTTTAAATAGACTGCCATTGAGGCGTTCTTCTAAAGCGCGAATTTGACCTGTGATAGTTTGCGGGGCTAAACATAAAGCGACGGCAGCCTTGGCTACCGTCCCTTTCTTTCTAACCATCCAAAAATAATATAGATGGTTATAATTTAAATGTTGCATTCATATAAGCCAGCTAATGAAAGATGACTTATTTTAGTCTCTGACAGTTCAACAAGCTATCAATTAATATCGACAACTCATTTAGGTCATTGATGTTTTTATTGGCCGTTTGTTCTTGAATGGCCAAAACAATATCTGCCTTGTCAGGGACTCTTTCTGCACAAAAACTGCGGTTAGCCTCTTGATAGCGTTTACCTGCGCGGTATTTAAGCGCTCGAGACTCATAGCCACTATCAGCGTCTAATCGGCTAGCAGAAGCGTCGTCGTGGTACATCAATGCACCATCAACCACACCATCTAAGTAACTTTTACACTCGCTTGATTCAACATCCTTTTGACAAACATTGAATGACGTTGCTTGGGCAGGAACAACGGCCCCAATAGCAAAGGCTAACATTAGCAGTTTAAGTTTCATTTAATCACTCCAGCTTATTTTGCTTCAGTTTTAGGAAGCACCTTGTTTAACCAGAAATAACCCACTAATGCAGCTAGCATTGAACCGGTTAAAATACCTAATCTTGCAAAATCACCATATTGATCAGGTGCACCATCAAAGGCAAGCGACGAAATAAATACTGACATAGTGAAACCAATACCAGTCATCACTGCCACAGGGATAATTTGACTCCAGCCAATTCCTGGTGGTAATTCAGCTAATTTTAGTTTTACCGCAACATAACTAAACAGTAATACACCTACAGGCTTACCTAATAGTAGGCCTAAGATAATACCGATAGTTACTGGCTCAACTAACGAGGTTACGCTCATACCTGCAAGTGATAAGCCTGCATTGGCAAAGGCGAATACGGGTAGAATGAAGAAGGTGCTCCAAGGGTGTAGGCTATGCTCTAAATGCTCAGATGGTGATGAGCCGTCTTTAGCGCGCAATGGAATACAGAACGCAATAATCACACCTGCTAATGTGGCATGTACGCCAGATTTAAGCACTGCAACCCATAAGATCAGACCAAGTAAACCGTAAGGGATCAGTGAGCTGACACCTTTGCGGTTCAGAGCAACCATTAATACAATTGAAATAGCTGCAACAATCAAGCTTACCATCGATAAATCAGCACTGTAAAATAGTGCGATAATGACGATTACGCCCAAGTCATCGATAATGGCTAATGCAAGTAAAAAGACTTTCAATGCCACCGGAACACGGCTACCAAGTAGCGCCATGATACCGAGTGCAAAGGCAATATCAGTCGCAGCTGGAATTGCCCAGCCCACTTGAGTCACAGGATCTGAGTAGTTGAACGCTAAATAAAATAACGCTGGGAACAACATACCACCAATAGCAGCAAAGGTAGGTAATGATGCTTTTGAAACGCTTGAAAGCGCACCTTCTAGCAGTTCACGTTTAACTTCTAAACCAATTAGTAGGAAGAATAACGCCATAAGACCATCATTAATCCACAACAGTAATGGCTTATCTATATCCAGTGAACCGATACGTACTTGGACTTCTGTATCAAGAAAACCACTGTATAAACCCGCTAATGGCGAATTTGCCATTAACATCGCCAGCACTACAGAGATCATCAAAATGATACCCCCTGCAGATTCTTGACTTAAGAAATTCTTAATTGCACGTTCCATAATTTTCTCCACAAAAAACAATTAATTCGAGTCTAGCGGAATTATTCAAACAATCATAATCGTTAGTTTGGGTCTTATATGTCGGGATTTCCGAGGTATTAAACAAAATAACACGAACAAGATCACATTTAAGTGTATTAACGTGAGCCCAAATTGCCAACATATCGCTTTTTTAAGCTAATCAATTACCAACAAGCTTCTTGAAAAAAATATCAACTGCTGAATAAAAATACAATCAGCTAAATTAATTAATCTTTTATTTACAATACTCTGCAAAATTATTATCACAAGCATTATTAACTAACATTGTCTTTTTAGTCTTAAAAAGCAACTTAGCAATGAGGCTGTTTTGCATACACTGTCCCCATAAAATCATTAAAGGTTAGCTGTTATTTTCATTATCGGGTTTAAAAATCGTCGATACTTTACGCAGTAGAAGACAATGGCTTTGGTTTAGATGTAAACCAAAGCCATTGGGTGAAATGATGGCTGAAATGTGATTTATACGGAGAAGGGATACTTAATTGCTTCGTGATGTTGGTAACCAATCACTTCAAAGTCATCCATGGTGACCCAAGTTTCCAAGTCACGTAAACTTTTTATATCAGGATTAATATTCAACTGTGGCGATGGGAATGGATCACGGACAAGTTGCTCAGTTTTCATCAATTCAAGTTGATCTTCATAAATGTGCGCATTAATGATCTTGTGATAAGCCAGACCTGGCTTATTTCCAGTGATCTGCGCCATTAGTGCTAAAAAGGTGTACACCTGAATTTGATTAAAGTTAAGCCCCAAAGGCACATCACATGAACGCTGATAGCTTGTTAGGTAAAGGGTATCACCGAGAAGCGAAAAAGTATGAGTATGCATACAAGGTCTTAAGCAGCCCATGTCAAACTCACCAGGATTATAGAAAGTGATAATCTCACCACGATCGTCAACCCCTTTAGATAAGTTATCGACAATTTTAGCAAGCTGATCAACGCTTCCACCACAAGGTTTTTGCCAGCGTCTTCCTTGCACTCCGTATACTCGGCCCATATCATCCTCACCTTTGCGGTGTGGATTGTTTAACCAACTTTGGTTGTCATTGGCGTTCATATCCCAGGTTTTAGTGCCGATGGCGCGAAAATCTGCGGCATTATCGTAACCACGAATGTAGCCAATAAGCTCAGCAATTGCAGCCTTCCAGAAGCTTTTACGAGTCGTAATAATGGGAAATTGATTATTAGCAACATCGTATTGTAAATCTGCATTGATCACCGTTAAACAGCGCTTACCTGTACGTTTATTTTCAATCCAGTGGCCGTTTTCAACGATGTGGTTGCAGAGATCTAAATACTGACGCATTTTATTGTCCTATTATTAAAACGTTTATTATTTGCAGAATATTAATTATCAAAACTCGTGGCTAGTGTAATTTTTTTAAGCAGAAAGCGCGAGCTTTAAACCTATTACCATCAGCAAAACTGCGAATATCTTTTTCAGTATCGGCGTTGGCCAAATACTGGCGGCCTTTACCCCTAAAGGTGCAATAAGCATAGAGGTAATGATGATCCCCACTAATGCGGGAATATAAATATAACCGACTGTCCAAGTGGGTAAGTCAGTGGCATTTAATCCGGCAATAACATAGCCCGCAGTACCCGCTATCGCGATTAAAAAACCTGTTACCGACGCAAAGCCAACCGCTTGACGCATTTGTAAACCGCAATAGCACAAGAAAGGCACCAGCAGTACCCCGCCGCCAATGCCCATTAAGCCGGCAACAACAGCTATTAGCATTGAAACGATAAACATCAGCTTAAAACTTGGCACTTTCGCTACGGCTTTGGGTTTTAATGGAAATGCCATTTGTATTGCCATCACTGTGACAAATATCGAGAAAGCCTGCTGTAATACATTGGCTGCTATTTGTTCTGAGATAAAAGCCGATGCTAACGCACCAACCACAATACCCGGCAACATGGGCTTAAAAAGCTCCCAAGGGATATTACCGTGTCTATGATGGGCAATAGCAGAGCTAAACGAGGTCATAATAATTGAGGCTAACGAGGTGGCAATGGCTACATGGGTGAGCTGGCTGGACTCAATGCCTATCCAGGGCAGTAAATAAATCAGTGCCGGTACAATAATAAGCCCGCCACCTATGCCTAACAAACCAGCAAAAAATCCAACCACTGCGCCTAATAACAAGCAAAGTGAAAAAACTAACAATATATTGTCCAACGTACAGCCCTAACAATGAAAAATGTGTAAATTGACTTAGCCAAGTTGCTTTTATCAACTTGTTTAATTAACTAACTTTGCTTCAGTATTTTTATTTCAACTTGCTGATTTTAAATTGCTGATTTGAAATTACTGCAATAAGCGTCACGTTGGCCTGTCATTAGTCTAAAATCGACAGCAAATTACGCTGTTGCAAATATTGATTCAATAATTGCCTGACTTGCTCACCATTAGACAAGCTTAATACCTGGTCTAGTAATCGCTCAAGTTCAGCTTTGTTAATCCGTCTAAGTAGATAGTTTATCCGCGCAATACTGCCTTGGTTCATACTGAGTTTTTCGTAGCCCATAGCCACTAACAATAAGGCGCCCATGGGCTCGCCAGCAAGTTCACCGCAAATACTGGCATCAAGCTGAAAACGGTTACAGTCAGTAATAGTCCATTTTAGCGCCCTTAATACGCCAGGGTGAAAACTATCAAATAATGAACTGACACTGGGGTTATTTCTATCCACCGCAAGCAAATACTGGGTTAAGTCATTACTACCTACAGAAACAAAATCAACTCTTTTAGCCACATCTTCTAATTGGAAAAGCAAAGATGGGACTTCAAGCATTACCCCTATTTTAGGTTTGGGTATTTCTCTTGCGAGCTCTTCAGTCAGCTCTGAATATGCCTGTTCTAGGTAAAGTAATGTTCGATCGATTTCGTCTAAATTACTGACCATAGGCAACAATATCTGCAATTGTGAAGAGTCAGCATTGGCTGTCAACATCGCGCGTAATTGCATTAAAAACAGTTCTGGATGATCTAAAGATAAGCGGATGCCACGCCAGCCTAAAAAAGGATTATCTTCTGTGATAGGAAAATAAGGCAATGGTTTATCACCGCCCACATCAAGGGTGCGCATCACCACAGGTCTGTCTCGCGCTGCCGATAGCACTTGTTTATAAACTTGAACTTGCTCAAGTTCACTGGGAAAGCGTTGATGCAGCATAAAGGGAATTTCAGTGCGGTACAGTCCAATACCATCAGCGCCTTCTGCCATATCGGTGCTTAAACCACTTAATAAACCGGCATTCAAATAAAGCTGTATTCTTTGACCGTCTAAGGTTTCAGCGGGTAAGGATATTTCAGCAGAAAATTGTCGTTGCTGGGCTTTACTCTCAGAAATTAAGCAAAGATATTCATGAATAATGGCATCAGATGGCGAAATTAATAATTGGCCGCTATTGGCATTTAGCACTAACTTTTTATTGTCAACATCTGCAGATAAAACCTGATCAACACCAACAATTGCTGGCACACCCAAGGCTCTTGCCAATATTGCTGCGTGGGCATTTACCCCGCCAAGTTCTGTGACTATTCCTGCAAGTTTTCCTCGAGGAAACTCTGCTAATAATGTGGCATCAACCTCTTTCGCCACCAGTATGACCGGTTTATCAGGTGCGAGTTCTATTTTGTCTGGTTCGATTAATTGGCGTAAAACTTTTTGGCCTAATTCACGAATATCACTGGCCCGCTCTTTTAAATACGGGTCTTCCATCGCGAGAAACTGCTCAATATAGCGTTTAGACACCCGGCTAACGGCAGATTCGGCTTGCCAACCTAAATTCACTTCCCGTAGATACTCGCCACCAAGACTGGCTTCACCTAACAGTAATTGTAAAGCAGAAAAAATAGAGGCCACATCATCTACATTTTCACGATCAAAACGTTGGGATAAAGTGCTGATAATATCACTACAGCGTTGCATAGCAGCTTTTAGACGCTGAATTTCTGTTGCTAAGTCTGTGGCTTGTTCTTCGGGCTGATCGAGAGAGATAGCACCACCAAGCACAAAGCCATCAGCAATGGCGATACCTTTTGACGCTGAAGTACCTTTGAAGACGACTTGTTGTTGAACATTACTGATCGCAGCTTTGTTTTTCAAATTACGTACCACAACCGCTAGTTGGGCCGCCAAAGTCATCAAAAAGGCTTCTTCATTTTCACTAAACTGTCTCGGCTGCGGTTGCTGCACCACAATGACGCCGACAACCTGTTTTTGAAAGATTATAGGTACTGCCAGAAATGCGCGGTACTCTTCTTCTTCAACTTCAGGAAATAGTTTAAATCTGGGGTGTGATTTTGCATCGGCAAGGTTAACAGCTTCTTCTTTTTCTGCCGCTAAGCCCACTAAGCCTTCAGATAAAGGCATTTTGACACGATTGATGGAATTAGGTGCAAGGCCCTCTGTAGCAGAAAGCACCAATTGTTGCTGTTCAAGAATATAAATAGAACAGCAGTGCGTTTGCATTGCCAACTTGGTTTGGGAAACCAATAATGACAATGCCGTCTCTAAGCTATTAGCACTGGCGACAGACTGTGTAATATCCCTAAGCGTATTTAGCACTGCTTCACATCCTTTTTTGATCAGCTAATTTCTATAACGGCCTCTTTTTCGGCTAGGCTCGCGGCCTTGAAATGCCAATGTAATAGAGGAAAACTCCTTCATAACTTTACGGTAAACATCACGCTTAAAAGAAACGACTTGTCTGACTGGATACCAATAATTCACCCAACGCCAATCATCAAACTCTGGATGACCACAGGAATTCAAATTAATCGTGTCGTCACTGCCTTTCAGTTGTAATAGATACCACTTTTGTTTTTGACCAATACAAACTGGTTTACTTTCTTGCCTAATTAACCTCTTAGGCAAACGATATCTCAGCCATGAACGTGTTGACGTTAAAATTTGCACATTTTCAGGTTTAAGACCGACTTCTTCATACAATTCTCGGTACATGGCTTGTTCTGGGGTTTCACCATCATCTACACCGCCTTGAGGAAATTGCCATGAATGTTGTCCAAACCGTCTGGCCCACATTACTTGACCATATTTGTTACAGATAATAATGCCCACATTTGCGCGAAAGCCGTCGCTATCAATCACATGGACTCCAATTTCACTACAAATTAATGACTAGATTGTTTCATAAAGCTCGCCTACGGGCAAACGACTATTTCAATAGAACACTTGGATAAAATAAGCCCTTAGCAACTTTTATCAACAGATGATGACCTTAGTTATCATTATTATCCACAAAATCTGTGGATATCTCTGTTTGAAACTCTAAAATAACTCTAAACAGGCCAAATTACAGTGACAACCACTGTCGTTAACAAAACCAAATCAACAGTAAAAAAACAAACCAATACAACAACTTGACCTTTTGCAGCATTGTTAACTTATAATTAAACCACACAAGAGGTCACTTTTTAAACAGCAAAGGTAATTATTAATTGTGGCCATACAGGCGAAATAAGTTATACACAAAAAACAACATATTTATTTTATAAATATCAAAATAAAGCTATTTTTCACCATTGACTGTCAAAAAAATATCCGCTAAGCATAAACAAATTAAAGTTATTCATTCATTCTGTGGATAAGTGTGTGTGAAATAGTGGAGCAAAAGGAGTGTAACTTTATAAAATGGTCAAACAAACTCACCAACATTCATAAAAGTCGTTAATAAACAGAGCGATATATTACTGCAAAACCTTGGATAACTTTAACCTGCCAAGGCGCTCAAAAAACAACCAGTAGTTGTCATTTTAAAATAATCGATAAAACAGTACACTTTAATACACGCGAACTTTTAAAAGTAAGACATTGCTCCATGATGAATACCCCACCAAACTCAATCGATGAATTGATGCAAAGAGCCTATGACATGGCTGGTGTCAGTTTAGGTGACATAGCAAAAGAGCATGGCGTAAACGTGCCAGAAAACTTAAGAAGAGACAAAGGCTGGGTAGGACAACTGATTGAAATGGAGCTAGGGGCAACGGCAGGCTCAAAACCACAGCAAGACTTTCTTCATTTGGGGATTGAGTTAAAAACCATTCCAATTGATAAACAGGGTAAACCAATAGAAACAACCTATGTCACCGTTGCCCCACTGACCAATATTCAAGGGCTCACTTGGGAAGACAGTGTGGTTTATCATAAATTACAACACGTGCTGTGGATCCCCATTCAGGGTGAAAGAAGTATCCCTGTCGCTGAGCGAAAAATAGGCTCACCAGTATTATGGCAACCCAATCAACAACAATATGTCCAGTTAAAGCAAGACTGGGAAGAGATAATGGAATTAATCGCCATAGGAAAAGTAGAGCAAATCACCGCTCGTCATGGTGAAGTATTACAACTAAGACCAAAGGCAGCCAATAGCCAAGCATTAACTGAGTCAATTGCCGAAGACGGTCTGATTAAGCTCTCTAATCCCCGAGGTTTCTATTTAAAGATCAACTTTACCCACCAAATACTAACAAATGCATTTAGTTAGCGTTACAAACTGTAAATATAAAGGCTTTTTATTAAAACTATTGTAAATACCACTATGACAAGTATGGGAATTTTCTATAAACTAGCCTGTCTTAAAATATCAACGGACTCGATATAATCCTGTGAAAGTACGTCGTCAGACAAGAAAGCTATTATTTGCGATTTTAGCATGGTGTATTGCCATGAGCGCATTTGTCTTTTTCCGATATTCACAAACTCCTGATTTACCTCAATGGGCCATCGGAAAAATAGACTTAGCAACGCTAGCTATTTTTATGGGCTTCGTATTCGGCTGCCTGCATTGGATGTCTAACCTTATTGCCGATTTTAGCGCCATCAGCCGCCTGCCCTATATTTTTTCAGTCATATTTAAAGGCCTATTTTTACTACTCGGTGCCATGACGCTGGCTTATGTCACCCAATTTTTAAACATGTGGGCCATAGAAAACCATTTAGTATCACTAAGGCAAATGCTTACTGCGCATATTTTATACAGCCCAGCATTTCAGGCCTTAGTGATTTATCTCGCCGTGGTACGCGTCGGCTTAGCCTTTATTGAACAAATGGCGCTACTTGTAGGCCCAAGAGTGTTACTTAACATAGGTTTAGGTAAATACCACCAGCCACGTTATGAACACCGACTATTTTTATTTGTGGATATGGTGTCATCTACCGCTCATGCAGAAACATTAGGTGATTACCGTTTCAGTCGTCTAATCCAAGATAGTTTTAGCATGCTGGCAGATACAGTAACCAATAATGAAGCTGAAATTTACCGTTATATGGGTGATGCCGTATTAATTCATTGGCCGTTAGATGAAGGTGTTAAAGAAGATCGCTGTATGAATATCTATTATGAATTCAGCCAACAGTTAAACTGGCATCGCGCTTACTTTGAAGAACATTATGGTTTTGTACCCAAATTTAAAGCTGCTGCCCATTGTGGTCAGGTTGTCGCTGCCGTAGTTGGCGTTCATAAGCAAGAAATTAGCTACTTTAGCGATGTACTCAATACCCTCGCAAGGCTTCAAGATCAGTGTAACCCTTTAGGTCAGAGAATGTTGATCTCCGGTGAAGTCGCCCACCGTTTAGAACGTCAAACCAGCCAATACGATTTAACTGATTTAGGTGCAATGATGCTAAAAGGTAAAAAACACGAAATTGAAGTATTTGGTGTAGCTCCGAAAATAACCCCTTAATGAAACAACACCAAACAAGATAAACCGTTGCCAGCTTGATTACTGCTTTTGCAATAAGCCTTCTAGCATCAAGCCTAAGGTTCTAAAGGTTGAAATACGACTAGTGGTTTGTCGCCAAACCAATCCAATATCACGATATGGCGCTTCACCAGGCGGTGTCATAATCTGAAGTTCAGTGTCATTCAAAATACCAGCATCAATGGCCATTTGCGGTAAAAAGGTCGTTCCTAACTTACTATCCACCATTTGCACCAGAGTATGTAAACTCGTGGCGGCAAAGGGGTTAATCTTAGCACTATTGCCTAATTGGCAAGCCGTAATCGCATGGCCAGTAATACAATGCTCACTTTGCAGTAAGAAAATACTTTCATCGGGCATTTGTTGATAATCAATAGGCACATGGATCCCATTAGATAGTTCCTGATGAACCACCATTTTGAACGGGTCAATGCCCACTTTCATACTATGAAAACCTGTAGTATCCACAGGCAAAGCTAAAATAAGTAAATCCAGCTCACCTTTTCCCAGTGATGCTAACAAACTTTCTGTGGTGTCTTCCCTTAGCAATAAACTCAATTGGGGATAATCAGCTTGGCACTGTTTTACCACTCGACTCAATAAAAAAGGCGCTATGGTCGGAATACAACCTAAGCGGATTTCACCTGTCATTGGTTCACCTTGGTTTTTGACTAATTCGACAAGATCATCAACATCCGTCAATAATTTTCTCGCTCTATCAACCACCTCTTCACCAATGGCTGTGAACATAAATGATTTATGATCACGCTCGATAAGCTGATATCCCAATTGCTCTTCAAGGTTTTGAATCCCACTTGAAAGAGTCGACTGACTAACAAAGCAAGACTTTGCCGCTCGGTTAAAGTTTTGCTCTTGATGCAAATTCACTAAATAAAATAGATTTTTAAGGCTTGGCAGGTTTTTCATTTAATCGATTACCATAAGATGATGTCATTCAAATAATGAATTAACTAAACATAAATAACAATAAATTAAGCTGGATCTAGTCCGCATAATCAGCAAATTTAATGCTGTTACTTTTTTAAAGGCAAAAAAAAGCCCCTTGCGGGGCTTTTAAAAGTCAAAAGCAATTAAGCTTTTGCTTCTAAAAATTCTTTTAATTGCTGTAGATCTGAACCTGCATGCTCAACGATTTGACCTAACCATTTATCATGCTCAGTATCCCAAGCTGGCTCTTCGCCATGTTGAACAAGCTGTGCAAATTGCTGAATACGCTTTAATCCAACAGAACCTGCAGCACCTTTAAATTTATGCGCTTCAGCACAAAGGGTATCTTTGTCATTCGCTTCATTCGCTTTAATGAGGCTTCCTAAATATTCAGGCATTAGCTGCTCAAATAACACGACACTTTTTAATAAAGTTCCAGCACCAATAGCACTACAATATTGCTCTAACGTATTGAGATCCAATACAGACTCTAACTCAACTGTGGCCATCTCGGCACCTCTTAATCAATTCATAACTTTAAAATTGAATTTATAATACTCGCTAAAATCCCCTATGCAACTAAACAAGGCTTTTCAAGTCTAATTTCTGGCAAATGAGCACAGTATTTTAACAAGCTGTTAAAAAAACTTTATAAAGTAAGTGAATAAACTTTCATAAATTGCAGTTAAAGATTGAGTTTTAGTTTTTTTGGGCTGACAAATAGTGCCCTTGTCCACCGTTAGCCGCTAAATTTTGCACGATAGCCACTAAGCCTTCCCATCGATAACCGCACCAATCAGGCGCCAGTAATAGCGGTTTTTTAGCATAAGCTGTGACTCTGTGAAAAATAATATCTTTAGGTGTATGACGAATAAGTTCACTGGCATAGTTGGCGTAGTCTTCTTTTGTGAGTAATGCCATCCCTTTATGACGCCATGCCTTAGCCATTACACTCCCTTCTACTATATGTAATGGATGCAGTTTAATGCCATCAACTCCGGTTTCAATGACACTGATCAAACTGCGCAAGTAATCACTATAGTCTTCACCGGGCAAGCCAAGGATCAAATGAGCACAGACTTTAATGCCACGTTTTCGAGCGCGCTGCACTGTATCTTGATAACAAGCAAAGTCATGACCACGGTTAATGCGCTTTAAGGTGTCATTGTTTGAAGTTTGTAAGCCAAGCTCAAGCCAGACTTCAGTCCCCTTATCTTGATAACTGACTAACAAATCTAAAATATCATCTGGTACACAATCCGGGCGGGTACCAATATGTAAGCCAACAATATCTGAATCTTTAATGGCCTCATCATACTTCGTCTTTAGCACCTGATACTCATCATAGGTACTCGTATAAGCCTGAAAATAAGCAATATATTTGGCACTATCATTTAGCGAGCGCTGCTTACCTTGCTTTAATTGCTCAGAGATACTGGCTTCAGTGCCTTGCTCATAACTAAATGACGACACATTACAGAAAGTGCAGCCGCCTTTACCTAAGGTTCCATCTCGATTTGGGCAAGTGAACTTAGCATCAATTGTCAGCTTTTTAATTCTGCCGCCATATTGCTGCTTACATACTGCACCGAAGGTATTTACAAAATCATCTAAACCCACAATTGCTCCTGACGGCAAAAAGTGGCAGACAATACAGGCTCTGACAGATAAAAACTTAGTGCCACATCAAAAAAACAGTAAATAAATCGATTAATTTATATTCACACAGTGACAAAGGGCACATTTTTGAACTTGGCAGTTACAACTCTTAGTCAAATTAATTGAATAAATAATCATTTAAGGCAATTTACCTGTTCAAACTGTACTTGAAAATAAATTCACTATCCATAAATCAATATCAATCAACAGCAAATGTTAACCAAAAGTAAAAGTGACAATTTTGTAATTTTAAAATTCTTTTTATTCATAAGGTTATACGAACAAAAAAACATCTTACGTTAACGTAAGGTAGCTTTTTTATAACATTTGTAATAACAGTAACAATTCATTTTGTTGAGTAATTTAAGTTTGACCTTTATCCATTATCAAGCTAATTTGGGTGGTTCGGGTGCATATCTATGAGAACTTCTCCGCATTATCCGAGTCGTATTAAGTTAGGTTTAGGGAGTTTTTGTATGAGCTTATATCATCCCAGTTTTGAGCGGGACAATTGTGGATTTGGTTTAATAGCCCAAATGGATGGCGATGCTAGCCATCGTATTGTCCGTACTGCTATTCACGGTTTGGATAGAATGAAACACCGTGGTGGGATAGCATCAGACGGTCGCACAGGTGATGGCTGTGGACTATTAATGTCGATGCCGAAAGACTTTTTTGCAGCCATTGCAACTGAAAATGATTGGCACCTTAGCCGCAAGTTTGCAGTGGGCATGCTATTTCTCAGCCAAGATCCAGTCAAAGCTGAAACCGCAAAAGCCATTTTAGAAAAAGAACTCCAGCGTGAAACCTTAAGTGTTGCCGGTTGGAGAAAGGTGCCTGTAAACCCTGATGTACTGGGTGAGATTGGCCGCAAAAGCCTGCCACAAATTTACCAAGTGTTAATTAATGCCCCTGTGGGCTGGCGTGAAAAAGATTTAGAACGTCGGCTTTATATGGCCAGACGCCGTCTTGAACAGCAAATCATCGATGATAGCGACTTCTATGTTGCCAGCTTATCGGGTGAGGTTATTGTCTATAAAGGCTTAATGATGCCTGCAGACTTGCCAGCATTTTATTCTGACTTAGCCGATATTCGTCTCAAAAGCACCATTTGCTTATTCCATCAGCGCTTTTCAACTAACACCTCGCCGAAGTGGCCATTAGCGCAGCCATTTAGATTTTTAGCACATAATGGTGAAATCAATACCATTACCGGTAACCGCCAATGGGCCAGAGCCCGTGCTTATAAATTTAATTCACCGCTATTGCCTGATTTACAACAAGCCGCGCCTTTTGTTAATGAAACTGGCTCTGATTCATCATCATTGGATAATATGCTGGAAATGCTATTAGCCGGTGGCATGGATTTATACCGTGCTATGCGCTTACTTATACCACCAGCCTGGCAAAGTAATCCTGAAATGGATGATGAGTTGAAAGCATTTTATGATTTCAACTCGATGCATATGGAGCCGTGGGACGGCCCTGCTGGCATCGTAATGAGCAATGGCCGCCATGCTGCCTGCGCCGTAGACCGTAACGGCCTACGCCCTTCTCGCTACGTTATAACCAAGGATCGCATCCTAACACTGGCATCAGAAGTGGGTATTTGGGATTATTCTGCCGATGAAGTGGTAGAAAAAGGCCGTGTTGGCCCTGGCGAATTATTAGTACTCGATACCATGAATGGCCGTTTGTATTCGTCATTTGAAATCGATAATGACTTAAAACGTCGCCACCCATACAAAGAATGGATGGCTAAAAATAGCCGCACCTTAAAACCTGCGACCAAAATTGATGCCGCTCAACAAGGCGCCAGTAATTTTAGTGCTGATGTGTTACTTCAGTATCAAAAGCAATTTGGTTACAGCCGTGAAGAGTTAGAGCAAGTTATTTGGGTGCTAGCAAGTAAAGGTGAAGAAGCTACTGGCTCAATGGGTGATGATACTCCAATGGCGGTATTGTCGAAAAAATCTCGCTCACTGTATGACTATTTCCGTCAAAAGTTTGCACAAGTCACCAACCCGCCTATTGATCCATTACGTGAAAAACATGTGATGTCGTTAACCACCTGTATTGGGCGCGAGCAAAACTTATTTTGCGAAACAACCGGCGTGGCTTATCGAGTGATGTTTGAATCACCCGTTTTACTTTTTAGTGATTTTAATCAGTTACTTGGTCTTGATAGCAGTTACTACCGTGCGAATACTATTGATTTAAACTACGACGCCCACGAAAACTTAAAGCAAGCTATCGAGCGCATTACCGATGAAGCTGAGCGTTTAGCAAGAAGTGGCACAACCTTACTAATCCTGTCAGACAGAGCCGCCGCTAAAAATGTTCAAGTGATCCCTGCCGCTATGGCTGTGGGCGCGGTGCAGCAACGCCTTGTTGATCAAAGCTTACGTTGTGACACCAACATTATTGTTGAAACTGCATCAGCGCGCGACCCACATCACTTTGCCGTGCTATTAGGTTTTGGCGCGACAGCGATTTACCCTTATCTGGCTTATGAGTCTATTTCAGCCATGGCAAAGAAACATCAAGTAGAAGATGACAGTATCTTGATGTTGAACTTCCGCCAAGGTATTGAAAAAGGCCTGCGTAAAATCATGTCGAAAATGGGGATCAGCACTGTAGGCTCTTACCGTTGTAGCCAGCAATTTGAAGCCATTGGTTTATCTTCAGATGTAATTGAATTGTGCTTTAAAGGCGTGATTAGCCGTATTGAAGGTGCAAGCTTTGAACATTTAGCTAACGATCAAAAAGTGCTTCATACCGCAGCGTTTCGCGCTCACATACCACTGCCACAAGGCGGTTTATTAAAGTATGTTGAAGGCGGCGAGTATCATAGTTTCAACCCCGATGTCGTCAATACGTTACAGCAAAGTCTTAAAGATCAGGATTACCCTAAATATAAGAAATTTGCAGCGTTAGTCGATGACCGCCCTATTGCGACCTTACGTGACTTAATTGGCATTAAAGGCACAAATGCGGCCATTGACGAGTCAAATGTTGAAGCTGCCGGAAACTTATTCCCACGCTTTGATAGCGCTGCAATGAGTATCGGCGCATTAAGTCCGGAAGCCCATGAAGCCTTAGCCGTTGCTATGAACCGCATTGGTGGCCGTTCAAATTCTGGTGAAGGTGGTGAAGACCCAAGTCGTTTCAATAGCGAACGTAACTCAGCGATTAAGCAAATTGCCTCTGGCCGTTTTGGCGTTACAGCCCACTACCTTGTTAATGCTGATGTATTGCAAATTAAAGTCGCTCAAGGGGCAAAACCCGGTGAAGGTGGTCAGTTACCTGGCCATAAAGTGAGTGTTGAAATCGCTGGTCTTCGTCATGCGCGCCCTGGGGTTACCTTAATTTCGCCACCGCCGCATCATGACATTTATTCTATCGAAGATTTAGCCCAGCTGATTTTCGATTTAAAGCAAATCAACCCTAAAGCTTTAGTGTCAGTGAAACTGGTATCTGAGCCGGGCGTAGGCACCATCGCAACGGGTGTTGCGAAAGCTTACGCCGATATGATCACCATATCAGGTTACGATGGCGGTACTGGTGCCAGTCCAATTACGTCAGTTAAATATGCTGGCTCACCATGGGAGCTTGGCCTTGCGGAAGTGCATCAATCACTGGTTGAGAATGGTTTGCGTCATAAAATTCGCTTACAGGTCGATGGCGGCTTAAAAACCGGTCAAGACATCATTAAAGCCGCGTTGTTAGGTGCAGAAAGCTTTGGCTTTGGTACCGTACCTATGATTGCTTTAGGTTGTAAATACCTGCGTATTTGTCATCTAAACAACTGCGCAACCGGTGTTGCAACCCAAGATAAAAACTTACGTGACAAGCATTATCATGGCTTGCCAGAGCGAGTAATTACTTACTTTGAGTTTGTCGCTCAAGAAGTCCGTGAATGGATGGCAAAATTAGGCGTTGCTAAATTTGAAGATTTAGTCGGCCGTACTGATTGGTTATATGCCCTTGAAGGCCAAACAGCCAAGCAGTTAGGACTCGATTTAGCGCCAATTTTATATCAGCCAAAAGTCGCTGACGGAAGTGCTATAACTTGGAAAGAGTTAAACCCGCCTTCTGATAAAGGTGAGTTAAATCTACAAATTGTTTCAGACACAGCCCAAGCGGTATTAGCCGGTGAGGCGTTAACCAAGCAATATGCCATTAACAATACCGACCGCTCAATCGGCGCGACATTATCAGGTTTTATTGCCACCAACATTGGTAAAGAAGGCACTAAATCACCTATCACACTGCAATTTAACGGCAGTGCAGGTCAAAGCTTTGGGGTATGGAATAGCCCGGGGTTAGATTTAGAGCTAATTGGTGATGCTAATGACTATGTCGGTAAAGGCATGTCTGGCGGTAAGATTATTATCCATCCTCCTGTTGGCAGCCCATTCCAAAGTGAGCGCAGTGCCATTATGGGTAATACCTGTCTATATGGTGCAACTGGCGGCCGAGTTTATGCTGCAGGTCAAGCTGGCGAGCGTTTTGGGGTGCGTAACTCTGGCGCCGTAGCTGTGGTTGAAGGTGTGGGTGACAACGGTTGTGAGTACATGACTGGCGGCATCGTAGTTGTTCTTGGTAAAACAGGGGTTAACTTCGGCGCAGGTATGACGGGTGGTTTTGCTTATATCTTTGATCGCTTTAATCACTTTAGTCGCCGAGTTAATACTGAGCTTGTTGATACCCAAAAACTAGAATCAACAATACAGCAGCAACACCTTAAAGGCTTGATTGAAGAGCATGCAAGCGCCACTGGCAGTGAGCATGCCAAAATGATCTTAAGTGATTTTGAGAACTGGTTAGATTGTTTTGTATTAGTGAAGCCGAAGAACATTGCCGTTGCTGACTTGCTCAAAATTGAGCAAAAAAGCCCGGAACTTGCAGTAAAGGCGGGGTAAATTAAGATGAGTAATGATTTTCAATTTATAGAAGTCGATCGTAAAGATCCAACTAAACACGCCGCTTCGAAACGTTCAACTCAATTTATTGAGATTTATCAGCCGTTTTCTCAGCCTCAAGTGGCTGAGCAGGCAGACCGTTGTTTAGATTGTGGTAATCCTTATTGCGAGTGGAAGTGTCCACTGCATAACTACATTCCTAATTGGCTAAAACTGGCCGAACAAGGTCGTATTCTAGAAGCGGCAGATTTGGTTCATGAAACCAATACCTTGCCAGAAATATGTGGCAGAGTGTGCCCTCAAGATCGTCTATGTGAAGGGGCTTGCACCCTCAATGATGATTTCGGCGCAGTCACCATTGGTAATGTTGAAAAATACATTACCGATACTGCAATCAGCCAGGGATGGCGACCCGATATGACAAAAGTGAAGCCACGCAAAGAGCGCGTGGCAATTATTGGTGCAGGGCCAGCGGGCCTTGGTTGTGCTGATATCTTAAGTCGTAACGGTGTTAAAGCTGTGGTATATGATAAATACCCACAGATTGGTGGTTTGCTGACTTATGGCATTCCATCTTTCAAGCTTGATAAAGAGGTTATGGCCACCCGACGTAGTGTACTTGAAGGTATGGGCATTGAATTTAAAATGGGCGTTACCGTTGGTAAAGACATTCCCTTTCAAAGCCTGCTAGATGGTTATGATGCTGTGTTCCTCGGCATGGGTACCTACACAGCAATGAAAGCTCGCCTACCCGGTGAAGACAGTCAAGGTGTCATTCAAGCACTGCCTTACTTGATTGGTAATACTCATCATTTAATGGGCACTGAATGCTCTGAAAACCCATATTTAAGCCTTGAAGGTAAAAACGTGGTGGTATTAGGCGGTGGTGATACAGCTATGGATTGTGTCCGCACTGCTGTGCGCCAAGGGGCTAAAAGCGTCACTTGTGCTTATCGTCGTGATGAAGCAAACATGCCAGGCTCTCGCCGTGAAGTGCAAAATGCCCGCGAAGAAGGCGTCAACTTCTTATTTAACCGTCAACCGGTGGCAATCAAAGAGCAAGATGGCATAGTCACAGGCATTGAGAGTGTAGAAACTCAAATGGGCGAAGCCGATGAATCTGGTCGTCAAAAAGCTGAAGTCATTGCCGGTAGTGAGCAAACCCTTGAAGCTGATGCCATTATCATTGCCTTTGGTTTCCAAGCCAGCCCTGCAGCTTGGTTTAGCGACTTTGGCATTGAAACCAATGAATGGGGTTTAGTAAAAGCCAGTAAGTTTGACGATAACCCTTTCCAAACAACCAACCCGAAAGTGTTTGCCGGTGGTGATATGGTACGTGGTTCAGACTTAGTCGTTACCGCTATTGCTGAAGGCCGCGATGCAGCTCAAGGGATTTTAAACGCTTTTGAAGACGCATAACTCACTTTTGCAGCCACTGACAAGCCGCGGTCAATAACACAGCTTGGGCTGATTAATAGCAAAACTTGTGATAGCAAAGCTCTTAAAGCGCATCTTTTGATGCGCTTTTTTATTTGCTGAAATTGCTACTACAGTGCTCATTCCCTGTTTGCTTTTGTGCTATATTAGCCGCCATTATTTAAATGAACTGTTTGAGACGCTAATTATGAAAATCGCTATTATCGGTGCAATGGAACCTGAAGTTGCTCACCTAATTGAATCAATGACCAATCCAGTACACTCAACTGTAGCGGGAATCGAATTCGTTGAAGGACAACTTTCAGGTAAAGATGTTGTCGTCACCCGTTCAGGCATTGGTAAAGTCGCTGCCAGCGTTGCAACCACATTAGTTATCAACAACTTTAAGGTTGACGCTGTGATTAACACTGGCTCTGCAGGTGGATTTGTTGACAGTTTAAATATTGGCGATATTGTTATTTCATCTGAAGTACGTCATCACGATGTTGATGTAACCGCCTTTGGTTATGAAATTGGTCAAATGGCATCGCAGCCTGCTGCTTTCATCCCTGATGAAAAGTTAGTCACTGCCGCAAAAGCGGCTATTTCATCATTAGGTGAAGCTAAGGTGATTGAAGGTTTAATCGCCACAGGTGATAGCTTTATTTGCGATCCTGAACGCACAAAAGTGATGCTGGCTAACTTCCCAACTATGGCGGCATGTGAAATGGAAGCCGCTGCGATTGCGCAAGTTTGTCATCAATTTAAGGTGCCGTTTGTTGTCATCCGCTCATTATCAGATAATGCTAACAACGACTCGCCTGTTGATTTTGATTCCTACATTGTAAAAGCAGGTCATTACTCAGCACTAATGGTCATTGCATTACTAAAAAACCTATAAAGAAGCCCAAGGTAATTTAATTTAGCCGTTATTGGCAGCAAAATGATGTCGTTCTGCCAATAGGGTTAACACTGTGGATGTGGACTAATAAGGTGCTATGACATTGTTTGATAGTTCTTTTTACCAACAGCTCATTACGGTTGATGGTAGTTTTCTAGCCAACTGTCTGGTGCTTTTTATGGCGTTGCTCATTTCTAGAGTGGCGCCAATACCTAGACATTTGCAGCCAATTGTTTTTTTTCAGCTACTGGCTAATAAATTAAGCGCGAAAGTTAACCATCCACAGCGTTCTTCTCAACAGCAAGTTACCGCCGGCCTACTCGCAACACTGTTACTGATTTTACCACTGTGGTTTAGCGTCTACTTTATCTTGTCGCTGGCAGTGTACCCTTGGTTTTTTGACTTTTTATTAGTGTATTTTTGCATCAGTGACGCAGGCTTCAGACCCGTCGCGAATGACGTTGTAAACTCCCTAAAGCTTAATGATAAACAACGAGCCAAAAAGTTACTGAGCCCATGGCTAATTCAGCAAACTGATAGTTTGTCAGAAGTCGGTATTTGTAAAGCCACCATTGAAAGGCTATTAATCAGCCCAAGTTATGGCACTGTCGCCACCATCTTATTTTTTGCCATTGGCGGTGCCCCCTTGGTGTTATTTATCCATTTGCTACGTCAATTAGAACATTGCTGGCCTAATTACGTGCCGCAATACCGCTACTTCAGCGCCCCTATTTATGCCCTCAACCAAATAATTTTTGCTCTCCCCAGTTTACTGTGGAATCTGACTTTAATTTTGCAAGGCAAATTAAAAAACGTATCAGCATTAGTTAAACAGCCAGCTCATACAGCTGGAGTGTTCGGTTACTCAAGCTTATACATTGGCAGTAAAGTGTTGGAAGTGGAGTTAGGCGGGCCGCAAAAATTTATCTTAAAACACCAATTGCAACGAGTTGAATTAAGCAAGATAAACCCATCAAGAATGCCGCTTACTCAAGATATCCGCAACGCGATCAGCTTGACATCATGGGCAATCAGCTTTTGGATTTGTTTTACCATTGCCATTCCGATTTTGTGGACCGCATTAAGGTGGTTTCAAGCGATGTAACTTTATTATAAAAAGGTTATTATACCCAGCTTAGTCATTTTTTGTTGTTTGATGTAGAGGCGACTCCTTTTGTTAGATAATCTGCAAATATCTTTAACGACCCCAGGTTTGTTATTCCCAGCTATTTCATTATTGCTGTTAGCTTACACTAACCGTTTTTTCGCATTAGCAGCTTTAATCAGAAACTTAAGCTCCTCAGGTAAGCCAATTAATAGCGAACAAATTAAAAACCTTCGTCAGCGCATTAAGATTATTAGACGCATGCAAGAAGCAGGCGTCATCAGTTTTGCCATCTGTGTCATTAGCATGATTTTTATTTATTTGGGGCTGTTTGATATCGGCTCAATGGTATTTGGGGTGAGTTTATTATTTTTACTTTATTCACTGATTTTATCTGTAGTTGAAATCCGTATTTCGGTCGATGCACTCAATATCCACTTAAAAGAGCTTAGCAATGATTGAGTGGATTTACTTTTTTGACTTGTGTGGCACCGCGGTCTTTGCCTTATCAGGCGCATTAGCCGCAGGTAAGCATAAAATGGACCCATTTGGGGTAATTGTTTTGGCCTCAGTGACCGCCATTGGTGGCGGCAGTATTCGTGATGCGCTTATTGGCTCAACACCGGTGTTTTGGATCAGTAACCCCAGTTATGTGGTGGTCATTTTGGCAACCGTGATTGCCTGTTTCATTTTAGTTCGTAAACCTCATAAATTACCTAAGTTAACCCTCCCCATAGCCGATGCCTTTGGCTTGGCTCTGTTTACCGTGATTGGTGCAGAAAAAGCATTGCAACTAGGGTTATCTGGCATGTCTGCGGTGATCTTAGGTTTAATCACCGGTGTCGGTGGTGGTATTATCCGAGACTTATTATGCCAGCAAGTGCCTATGGTACTGCGCACCGAAATATATGCCACAGCCTCTATTGTTGGCGGTATCTGTTATACCTTGAGTATTGCAGTGGGTATGGATAGCACTTACGCGCTGTTTTTGGCCATGTTTAGCACCTTGATTATTCGCTTAAGTGCAATTCGCTGGCATTTATCATTACCTGCATTCGATTTAAAAACTAAGGGCCATTAGATGCGACTCATTTTATTAGTATGCTGTTTATTGAGTAGTATTTGGAGCACTTCAAGCCTGGCTAATAGCGGCGAAATGCCAAAACAGCAGCAGCTTGCAGTGCAATACATGCAAGCATTAACCAGCCATGATTACCGCACTTTAAAGAAGTTTTATAATCGTGAAAGCGTCTTTTTTGATAAAACCGCCAATGTAAAATACACCGGCGGTCGTCATATTATCGAGTTTTTCCAGCGCGCCCATGATGGCGTTCTTGAGTATAAATTGAATATTGAGCACATGTTTAATACTGGCTCTTTAGTGGTACTCATTGGTAACTATCACCTTAGAGGCCCAGGTGATCAATTTGGCAAACCCGGCAAGATTATTGAAATCGCCGTGCCTGGTGTTACCACCTTAAAGTTCGATATGAAAACCGAGCGGGTGACAGAACAAGTTGACTTAATGGACTATCAAACCATGTCCGATCAACTTGAGTCACAATAAAG
Organism: Shewanella sp. 3_MG-2023; assembly: GCF_030548765.1. Lineage (NCBI taxonomy): Bacteria > Pseudomonadati > Pseudomonadota > Gammaproteobacteria > Alteromonadales > Shewanellaceae > Shewanella > Shewanella sp. 3_MG-2023. The sequence goes on from NZ_JAUOSH010000001.1 coordinate 105,528, forward strand.
TTAACTCGCGCTAAAAACCTGTGTAGATTGCCATTATTTGGTAAATTTTACCCATAAAAAAACGGCTCATTGAGCCGTTTTTTGCTTTTAGGGATTAAGCCCCATCAGAATTTATTGTCTGCCTATACAAGCGAAACTTTAGCAAACTTGCGCTTACCTACTTGGAATACCGCGGTCATACCCGCAGTAAATACCTGACGAGTATCAGTGAGCTTTTCGCCATCCATTTTAACCGCGCCTTGCTTGATCATGCGCATGCCATCAGATGTTGAAGCAACCAGTGCCGCACTCTTAAGTAAGTTAGCAATCGCTAAGCCTTCGCCAGCTTCAAGCTCAACTTCTTCGATATCATCAGGAATAGCGCCCTTCTGGAAACGATCAATAAAGGCTTGATGTGCTGAGTCTGCTTGAGCTTGATCATGAAAACGGGCGATGATTTCTTTTGCTAAGGCAATTTTGATATCACGTGGGTTCTGACCGTTTTCAACATCTTGCTTAAATTGTGCAATTTCAGCCAATGGGCGGAATGACAACAATTCAAAGTAGCTCCACATTAGGTCATCTGAGATTGACATAATTTTGCCAAACATCTCATTTGCAGGCTCGCTAACGCCAATGTAGTTATGTGCCGATTTAGACATTTTCTTCACGCCGTCTAATCCCACTAATAAAGGCATCATAATAACGGTTTGTGGCTTTTGCCCTTCTGCTTTTTGTAGCTCACGGCCCATTAATAGATTGAACTTTTGATCGGTTCCGCCTAATTCAACGTCGGCTTTTAATGCGACTGAATCGTAGCCTTGCAGTAATGGATACATAAACTCGTGAATAGCAATTGACTGTCCACCAGCATAACGCTTTTTAAAGTCATCACGTTCCATCATGCGTGCAACGGTTTGTTGTGATGCTAAACGGATCATACCAGCAGCGCCCAGTGACTCTAACCACGATGAGTTAAACTCAATGCGGGTTTTTGCCGGGTCAAGAATTTTAAATACCTGCTCTTTGTATGTTTCAGCATTGGCCAGTACATCTTCACGAGTTAATGGCGGGCGCGTGGTGTTTTTACCACTAGGATCACCAACCATACCGGTAAAGTCACCAATAAGGAAAATCACCTCATGACCTAACTCTTGGAAGGTACGTAGCTTATTTAAGATCACCGTGTGACCTAAATGAATATCTGGAGCGGTTGGGTCTGCACCTAGTTTAATTCTTAAAGGACGACCTTCTTTAAGTTTTTCTAGCAGATCAGACTCAACTAAAATCTCGTCAGTACCGCGTTTAATTTCTGCTAACACTTGGTCTAAATCAGCCATTTCGGCACCTACTCCTGCAGCTTGGATAAAAAATAAGACGCCTATGTTACTTGTTAGCCACAGTAATTGAAAGTGTGTACACTAAGGGGATTACAACGAAAAAGAGAAATTGGTACCTAGGTCAATGGCAAAGTTTATCACTTTATTTAAATTGCTCCCTAAAGTGCACCAAATTGCACTGTGTTCATTAGTTATTCTCACGATAGTTATCGTGTTATTCCCATCAGATAATGCCCAAGCATCCAAACAAGCTAACACTGGTACAGTTGATATTTCCGATAGAATTGGCATCCAAGCCCCTTCGTCTGAAGAAGGTCATGTCAGTAACAATGACAAACAAAGCCAATACTCTGTACCGCTGGCCTTTAGAACCCCAACTCCGCCTGGAGGCAGCGCCCCAGCAAACACTATAACGGCAAGCAATAATGATGCTCAGCTTCGCCCTTCGCAAGAAAGTAATCCTATTGCTGATTTAAACCCATTAATGACAGCCTCAGACGGCTTATTAGCCACCCAAGCAGATGTTGAAAATGCCGTACCCTATCGTGAAGCAGATTTACTGTCACATAAAACCTTTAAAGTCGCTAAAGGTGACACTTTTGGTGGCTTAGCCAATAGAGCAGGCTTAAGTCCAAAAGATGTTTATCAAATTACCCGTTTGCCTGTATCTAAGAAAAATTTACTCAAAATCATGCCCGGTGAAGAGATTATTGTCTCTAAAGATGCCCAAGATGAAGTGACTCAAATTAGTTATCAAATGGACAAAGTCTCTACCCTATTGATTTCAAAGTTTGATGATAAATTCGAAGAAAAGGTCAATGTTAAGTCCATTACCTTAGAAACGAAGTTCATCACCGCCAATATTAGTACTAATTTTTGGAGCGCTGCAGCCAGCGCCGGTTTATCAGCTAACCATATTATGCAACTTGCCAACATTTTTGGTTGGGATATCGATTTCGCTCTAGATATACGTAAAGACGATCATTTCTCATTGATGTTTGAAGAAGAGTTTGTTGATGGCCAATTTATTGGTACCGGCAACATTTTAGCCGCCGAATTTGTTAACCAAGGTGAGCGCTACACAGCTGTACGTTATACCGATGGCGAATATTACTCAGAAACAGGCAGTAGCATGCGAAAAGCCTTCCTTCGCTCACCTGTTGACTTTAAATATGTCAGCTCAAGCTTTAATCCGCGTCGCTTACACCCAGTCACAGGCCAGGTTAGAGCACACCGTGGGGTAGATTATGTGGCTGCTATTGGTACCCCTATTAAAGCTGCAGGTCGCGGTAAAGTGATTGAGTCAAGTTATAACAAATACAATGGTAACTATGTCTTTATCAAGCATAACGATACCTACACCACTAAATATCTGCATCTAACAAAACGCAAAGTAAAACGTGGCGAAACCGTTAAGCAAGGGCAGATTATTGGTACTTTAGGAAAAACAGGTCGCGTTACTGGCGCTCACTTACATTACGAATTTATCGTTAATGGCGTGCATCGCAATCCAAGAACCATCAAGTTACCGCAATCTAAGCCAATTGATAAAAAAGAAAAAGCGCAGTTTGATATACTCAGCAAGCAAATAATGGCTAAAATTGAGCAAAACAAGCAGCAGCATTACGCCAGTAATTAACCTGTGATGCCGCGATTGAACTAGCGTTTCTCTAGTCACCCATTCCTTTGTTGGGCTAGTTTCATACAGAATCTAGCCCGCTTCATAAATGAGCCAATACCATGGATAAACCTCAGTATTATATCGGTTTAATGTCAGGCACCAGTATGGATGGTGTCGATGCTGTTTTAGTTGATTTTAGCAATAACCAAACCCGCTTAATCGCTACCTATACGGTAGCAATTCCAGAGCATGTTCTGCATCAATTACACCGTCTATGTAGTCCTAATAATGATGAACTGAACATTATGGGCCGCATGGACAGAAGTATGGGCTTACTGTTTGCACAGGCGGTCAACGAATTATTAGCAACCACCACTATTAATAAAGCCGATGTCATAGCCATTGGTAGTCACGGCCAAACCATTCGCCACATGCCCAATCTTGAGCATGGTTTCAGCTTACAAATTGGTGATGCGGATACCATAGCGGTTACCACGGGTATTAACGTCATTGCAGACTTTAGGCGCAAAGATATTGCCTTAGGCGGTCAAGGGGCGCCGTTAGTACCAGCATTTCATCAAGCGTTATTTGCTAAAGCTCACACACCACGGATTATTTTAAATATTGGCGGCATTGCTAATATCACTTACTTGCCAGGGGAATCTGATCAGGTTATTGGATTTGATACAGGCCCAGGTAACACCCTCATGGATGCATTCATTCTGCAACAGCAGCAGCTCAGTTTTGATGAATCAGGTCAATGGGCCGCATCAGGTAACACCAATGCCGAGTTATTAACTCACCTGTTAACTCACCCGTACTTTGCCATGGCCTATCCTAAAAGCACTGGTAGAGAGCTATTTAATCATGCTTGGCTTGAACAGCAATTGGCTGATTTTTCTCATCTAGCACTAGAGGATATTCAATCCACGCTACTTGATCTTAGCTGTCAGACAATCGCCAATGATATTAATCAACTCACGGATGCTGGCGATATTTTTGTTTGTGGCGGCGGCGCTTTTAACACTGAGTTGATGCAGCGTTTAGCCATGCTGGTGCCTAACTTTACCCTGTCAAGTACCACAGCAATCGGTATGGACCCCAAATGGGTTGAAGCCATCGCCTTTGCCTGGCTTGCTATGAGACATCACCACGGCTTAACGGCCAACTTACCCGCTGTGACTGGCGCAAGTAGAGCGGCGATCCTTGGCAGCTTTTACAGCGCTATTTAGTAAGTGAATAGATAGCAATACTAGTACCTAAACTCGCTATCAAAACTCGATATCAAAGCGATGCATATAACTGAACAAAAGTGAGTGGGGTTTCACCCACAAGCTTTGTTCAGCGTTAATACTTTTTCTTTAAATTCCCTCTCTTGTACAAAGTCACATTGTAATAACGGTAAATTACTGCTTAACTCTTTGTAGTGATTAATTTTTGTTCGCACAGCAGTATTCAATTTAAATTAAGGAAGGTTAAATGAGTATTTCGCAAAAAATGTTTGCAGAGTTTCTAGGAACCTTATGGTTAGTGTTAGGCGGCTGTGGTAGTGCGGTATTGGCCGCGGCTTTTCCTGAAGTAGGTATTGGGCTATTGGGCGTATCCTTAGCTTTTGGTTTAACCGTACTCACCATGGCATTTGCCATTGGTCATATTTCTGGCTGCCATCTAAATCCAGCAGTTTCATTTGGTTTATGGGCTGGGGGTCGCTTCCCCGCATCTGAGCTAGCGCCCTATATTATTGCCCAAGTGGCTGGCGGTATTGCTGGCGCAGGTATTTTATACCTTATTGCCACAGGTCAAGATGGCTTTAGTTTAGCAGGCGGTTTTGCCTCAAATGGTTTTGGTGAGCACTCTCCTGGTGGCTACAGTTTAACGGCGGTATTAATTACTGAAGTGGTAATGACGTTATTCTTTTTATTAATCATCTTAGGTGCCACAGACTCTCGTGCTCCTACGGGGTTTGCCCCGATTGCGATTGGTTTAGGGCTAACGTTAATTCATTTGATCAGTATTCCAGTATCAAATACCTCAGTTAACCCTGCTCGTAGCACTGGGCCTGCATTATTTGTCGGCGATTGGGCGGTATCTCAGCTGTGGTTATTTTGGCTTGCACCCATTGCAGGGGCGATTATTGCAGGTTTGATTTATCGCTTTTTTGAAAAGCCAGCTGACAATACATAAGCACACTCATTAGCCACTGAGTCACGAATAAAAGAGCACCTTGAGTGCTCTTTTCTTTTTCAATCTAAAAGTCGATGTTATCATGAGCCACCGACGGGATTTGGTAACGCTAAAGCTTGCTCTTTAGCTGCTCAATTTAGCCAATACCGCAACCTATTTACTTATTTTATTGAGAATACACCATGAGTAGCAAATCAAAATCTATTGCCGACCAATTAAACATGACCCCAGAAGCAAGATACGATTACCTTGTTGAGCAAGTTAAGCAAGAGCAGCAAATCTGGAGCCTACAAGATCAAGATGGCTGCGTGATGCTCACCACTGAAGATGAAGATTGTATTCCAATGTGGCCTTCTGAAGATGCGGCAAAATTATGGGCTGTTGATGAATGGAGTGATTGTGAACCATTATCAATTCCACTTAATGAATTTCAACAGCGTTGGGTAAGCGGTATGGAAGAAGATGATTTATTCATTGCCGTATTCCCAGTTCATGAAGATTTGGGTGTAGTGATCCCACCATTTGAACTTGATTCACGTTTAACGCCGAAAAAGCAATCAAAGCACTAACTCTTAAGCAAAACATAATTCTTAAGCACAAACATAATACTTTAATACAGATATAAACCATGACAGATAAAAATGTGACCACAAGCGAGATATGCCCTGATAAAGATAATACTCCCGCAATGGAGCAAAGCGCTGAAAGCCAAACTAAAGCTGTTTTCCCTAAAAGGTTAATGGCTTTATTGGCGGTCTACGTTATCTCGTCCGTCAGCGGTTTAATGGCCCAGCAAGGTGTATTGCTCTGTATATTGACCTTAATGATGGTGCTCGGTATTACAGGACGTCAAAAAGCGGCTTTATACATGCTTCGTGGCTACGGGATCTTGCAGCTGGCCTTATATAGCATGCTACCTGTCATTATGTATGATCCTGACAACTTAGTCGCTGGGCCGACTACTTTTGATTTTGGCTTTATGCAAATGGTACTGCCTGATTGGATTATCTTTACAGCGCTAATTATTTTGGCATTAATCCAAGTGTGGATTAGCTTTAATGCAAAAGTGCTGAAGTGGTTTAAGCCGCGGATGAACTTCAATATTATTAGTTGATTTGATAGTCAATTTAAGACACAAAAAAGCCGTCACATGACGGCTTTTTTATTGGTCTCAGTTTAGCTATTAAACTGAGAAACTGGCCCCACAACCACAGGTTGTTGTTGCATTTGGGTTTTTCACGAAGAAACGTGACCCTTCTAAGCCTGAAGTGTAGTCAACTTCACCGCCAACAAGATATTGAAGACTCATAGGATCAACAACCAGTTGTACCCCTTGCTTTTCAATAGTGAAGTCACCTTCATTCACTTTTTCATCAAAAGTAAAACCATACTGGAAACCTGAACAACCGCCTCCAGTTACGTATACTCGAAGTTTTAATTCAGGATTCTGCTCTTCTTCTAGCAGCCCTTTAACTTTAGTTGCCGCAGCATCGGTAAATTGGATTGGCATTGCTGCATCTGTTTGTTCAGTCATTACTACCTCTAACTTCAGTTTCAGATCGGGATTATCTATTACCTGACTAATTTGTTCAAGTATTACCCTTAGTTCTTTTTTAGCTTTCTAGTAACTCTGCGATATCGAACGTTTGCTCAATACGTCCACCTCGTACCCCGCGGGCAGCTGAGACTAGCACTACCGCTTTTACACGTTGTAAAGCAAAGCCTTCAGGCAGGTTCATTTCAGTATCAAATATTTGAAAGTAGCGAAAACCAAATGCAAATTTTTCAACATCAATGTCAGATAATGAAATTTCAACTTGCTGTTCATGTTGTAAACCCACCAACACAATATCTGCAACCCCTTTAACGCTGGTTTTACGCTTTTGGTTTTGGGTCAAAATTAATCTTAATTGATAACTATTGGCGACTAAGCCTTTTGACAGTTCGAGACCATGGATAGCAATGCCATCCACCTCTTTTTCTGGTGACACTAAGCTGCGATAAAATGCTAACTCTTGTTCGATAGTTTTTTGCTGTTGCAGTTGTTCTTTGAACATGGTTTGCATGTTGCTATTGGCTTTTTCAGCAATTGATACTGCCATTTCAAGCCGTGAAATCACCAGAGATTGTTTCTGGTAAGCCGTTTGTAATGCCTGAATTTCTTCCGCATTAAGCTCGGGTTCTATCACTTCTGACATAACAAAATGTTGGCTCAGCACCCCAATGGTGAAACTAATCACAATCAGCCCAAATAAATACAGACCTGAAGTGCGCTTTTTTCGTTCTAAAACTTGCAAGCGGTTCAGCAAGCGACGATAATTTAACATTAGGTAACAAGCCTTTAATAAAATACAATGCTAACAATATGCCCACAGATGGAAGTTAGGCAATAAAGTGCAATTCAAGTTTAGTAAAGCCGCTATTATTCACACCAAAGCAGTTACACGCAAATATCTTCGTAACGATTTGAGAGATAAACTTTCTCAAGCGAAAATTAGTGTGCAACTTTGTGCGTTAGCGCTTCTATTTGCTCTCATTACCTCCGGTGTGATCATCTTATTTCGCTTAACCTTGAACTGGGCACAAGTGTATACCCTTGCTGAAGCCACCCATTTCACTGACACAGTCAGTGATTGGCGCACTTACTTACCCATTTTAGGCGCATTACTTATTTGGTTGGTGGCTGGTATTGGTTCCAAACGCTATCGCCGTATGGGCATTGCCTATGTCTTACACCGATTCAAATTACATTACGGCAAAGTGCCGTTACCATCGGCTGCGGGTCAGTTTTTTCAAGCATTAATTGCGCTAGTGGCAAATTTTTCAGTGGGTAAAGAAGGCCCAGCTATTCACCTTGGCGCGGTGAGCGCGAGCTTTTTAGCTGAAAAATTTAAATTGCCTGACAACAGTGTTCGCATTATGTGTGCCAGTGGCATTGCTGCAGGTATCGCCGCCATTTTTAACGCGCCATTAGCCGCTGTATTATTTGTATTTGAAGTGATTGTGCGCGAATACAAGATTCATTACTTCTTTCCGATCATGCTTTCAGCCATATGTGGTGCATTATCAAGCCAGTTAGTTTTCGGCAATATTCATGAATATGACTTAATCAACGTCACTCGTATTCCGTTAGATCAATACCCAATTCTTGCCATAGGCGGTATCGTTTTAGGCTGCACTGCGGCGCTGTTTAATCACTCATTACTTAAAATGACCGCCATTGGTCAGCATTGGCCTTTAATTTATCGATTAATGATTGCCGCGGTCATCACCACCTTAATCGGCTTAATACTGCCACAAGCACTAGGCTCTGGTGATTTAGCCATTGAAGCCGCCATTAGCGAGCATCCAAGTTTATGGTTTTTAGGCGCATTGCTTGTGGCTAAAATAATCGCCACCATTGCTGCAATCAGTTTTGGCATTCCTGGTGGCTTAATTGGCCCCTTGTACGGAATAGGGGCATTAATTGGCGCCATGTTAGCCCTTGTTAGTGCGATTTTTTTCCCGTCAATTGCGCCTTATGTTGGCCTTTATACCGTGATCGGAATGACGGCGATGATGGGGGTGTGTTTAAGTGCGCCACTAGCCGCATTAGTGGCACTATTAGAGCTCACCAATGACGCTGCGATTATTTTACCTGCCATGTTTGTCACTATCCCCGCCTTTTTGATTGCCTATCAGGGCTTTAATACCAATTCGGTTTTTTTAAAACAATTGGACATTATGGGGCTTGGCTATAAAGTGCCGCCGGTTAATCTTGGGCTGCAAAAGAAAGGCGTACGGGCGCTGATGGATAAACGCTTTGTGATCGTTAATGACGATAATGACTTACTGCTTGAAGTCATGAAACGTGCGCAAGGCCGCCCAGTGATGGTACGTAATGCTGATAACCAAATTGAAATGCTCAGCCTTGAGATGCAGTCCTTTGAAGATAAAACCACCCTTTCACGGCATTTGATGCACGGCGTTGCTGATACCGCAACCTTAAATGAAGTGTACGAGCTATTGTCACTAAAACGCAGTGGTGAAGTGTATATTTATCAGAATAATACCAATAATGTCGTTGGGGTCATTAGCTGGGCTAACCTATGGCAAGAAATCCGTTCTGGGCAAGTATAATTGGCGTGAGATCTTAAATAACAGAAATAATCATTAGCATGATTTAATATTGGTTCACTCTCTGTTAAAATCTCGCCTCAGCCACCCTACATAACCACTGAGTAGATAGTTCTATTTACTCGCCTAATAATTGGAAATCAGGCTGATGACACAGTTTACAGGTTCTCACATCCTTTCAGTTAACCAACTGAATATTGATTCAATCAACACTATTTTCAACGTTGCCAATGATATGACCCCTTATGCACTTCGTGAAAAACGAACCAAAGTGCTTGATGGCGCCATTTTAGGTAATTTATTTTTCGAACCTAGTACTCGCACTCGAGTCAGCTTCGGTTGCGCATTTAATTTACTTGGTGGCAACGTAAGAGAAACCGTCGGCATGGGCTCATCCTCATTGTCTAAAGGTGAATCACTTTACGATACAGCAAGAGTATTATCGACTTATTCAGATGTTATCGCTATGCGCCACCCGGACGCTTTTTCAGTTAAAGAATTCGCACAAGGCAGCCGCGTTCCTGTGATAAATGGCGGTGATGGCGCTAACGAGCACCCGACACAGGCTTTATTGGATTTATTTACCATTCAAAAAGAATTGGGGCATCACGGACAAGATATCAGCGGCATGCACATTGCCATGGTCGGTGATTTAAAACATGGTCGCACGGTACATTCCTTGTCACGTTTGTTATGCATGTATAAAGATGTGAAGTTCACATTAATTTCACCAACTGACTTAGCAATGCCTGACTATGTGATCAGTGACATTGAAAATGCTGGTCATCAGATCACAATTACAGATCAGCTAGAAGGTAATTTACATCAGGCTGATATACTCTATTTAACTCGCATTCAGGAAGAGCGATTCCCTTCACAAGATGAAGCGGATAAATATCGCGGAAAATTCCGTTTAAATCACAGTATTTACACCAAACACTGTAAATCTAACACTGTGATAATGCATCCATTGCCAAGAGACTCTCGTGCTCAAGCCAATGAATTAGATAATGATTTAAATAGCCATCCTAGTCTGGCAATTTTCAGACAAGCTGATAATGGCTTACTTATAAGAATGGCACTTTTTGCTCTAACACTTGGGGTTGAAAATCAACTACAACAATACGAGTGCCCCGTTAATTGGTATTCACGCAAAGCCGATAAATAATTGGCTAACGACTTAAAAGGATTACACATGACCCGCTCAGAAGCGCTTTTTGAACAGGCTAAACAAACCATCCCTGGTGGCGTTAACTCTCCAGTCCGTGCATTTAATGGTGTCGGTGGCTCGCCACTGTTTATCGAAAAAGCCGATGGTGCATATATCTTTGACGCTGATGGTAAAAAATACATCGATTACGTTGGTTCTTGGGGCCCAATGATCCTTGGCCACAATCACCCACAAATTCGCCAAGCAGTATTAGACGCTGTGGAAAATGGCCTTTCATTTGGTGCGCCGACTGAACTTGAAGTCAAAATGGCTGAAAAAGTGATTGAGATGGTGCCATCAATTGAACAAGTTCGTATGGTAAGTTCTGGTACTGAAGCGACCATGAGTGCGATTCGTTTAGCACGTGGCTTCACTAACCGTGACAAAATCCTTAAATTTGAGGGTTGTTACCATGGCCATGCTGACTGTTTATTAGTAAAAGCAGGTTCTGGCGCGTTAACTTTAGGTCAACCTAGCTCACCAGGTATCCCTGAAGATTTTGCAAAGCACACACTTACCGCGGTTTATAACGACCTAGATTCAGTACGTGCTATCTTCGAGCAACACCCTGAAGCGATTTCTTGTATTATTCTTGAGCCAGTTGCTGGCAACATGAACTGTATTCCTCCGGTTGCCGGCTTCTTAGAAGGCCTGCGAGCAATTTGTGATGAATTCGGCGCATTGATGATCATTGATGAAGTAATGACAGGCTTCCGCGTGTCTAAAAGCGGCGCTCAAGGTCACTACAATGTGAAACCAGATCTTACTACCCTAGGTAAAGTAATCGGTGGCGGCATGCCAGTGGGCGCTTTTGGTGGTCGTAAAGATGTGATGCAGTTTATTGCACCTACTGGCCCAGTTTACCAAGCAGGTACTTTATCAGGTAACCCAATTGCGATGACTGCAGGTCTTGCACAAATGGAAGCCCTTTGCCAAGACGGTCTTTATGACGAGTTAGCAGCAAAAACTAAACGTATTGCAGAAGGCTTTAAAGCCGCTGCAGACAAGCACGGTATACCACTTAACATTAACTATGTTGGCGGCATGTTTGGCTTCTTCTTCACTGAAGACACCAGCCCTATTACTAGTTTTGATCAAGTGACTAAGTGCAACATGGAGCATTTCCGTAACTTCTATCACCTTATGCTAGATGAAGGCGTTTACTTAGCACCAAGTGCTTATGAAGCAGGCTTCTTATCAATGGCTCATGGCGAAGAAGAACTTGAAATGACCCTAGCGGCAGCAGATAAAGCTTTTGCGGCGTTAAAAGCACTGTAATCGCCCGATAAAATAAAAGGGGTTGATAGCATTGCTATCAACCCCTTTTTTAACCAAATAAGAACAAAGTTGCAACAACCCTGTTTATGTGATGAAATTCCGCGCACTGAAACAAACCAATATTAACTTGGTTTGCCTACTTTCATTTTAGCAATCTAGCTTTGCTAAGCAGCAATGGAAATATCAATATGTTTGAAGTCTTTCTCATATCGCTGGCAGTACTTGCCTTACTCAGTATTGTGTTTGAAGAAGTCACTCATATTAACAAAGCCAAAACCACGCTATTTCTCGGCTGTATTGCTTGGATTAGTTTATTCATCTCTGCTGCTGGCACCGACAAAACCCCATTCATTGCCGCAGAGTTAAACGACAATTTACTGGAAATTGCCACCTTGTGGTTATTTCTCATGTCGACAATGACCTTTGTGGCTTATCTCAACGCCAAAGGCATGATCCAGCTGTTAGTACAAAAAATCTTTCCGCAGCAAGTTTCTGTCAGAATGCTGATGCTGCAAGTCGGCCTTTTTGCACTGGTACTATCCACCTTCTGTGACAATGTCACTGCCACCTTGGTGTCCTTAGGCTTATTAACCACATTTAATTTAGCAAGTCGAATGCGTCGCCGTATGGCAGTATTAATTATCTTCGCGGTTAACTCAGGCGGAGTAGCCTTGATAACGGGTGATGTCACCACCTTAATGATATTTCTTGCCGGTAAAGTGCAAATGTCACAACTACTGATTTTGTTTTTACCTGCCGGCATTAGTGTGATGCTATTAGCGCTGTTGTTCTCTCTAAACGCTGAAGGTCATGTCAGTACCACACCGGTAGATAAACAACTAAACCCTATTGATATCATTATCGGACTGATTTTCTTAGTCACGATTGTTCTGACAATGCTATTTAATATCTTATTTGATATTCCGCCCGTGCTTACCTTTCTTGCTGGATTATCGGTGATGTTTTTAGTTGGGCGTACCAGTCACACTAAAAAAGAAGAAATTCAAATTTTAGAGTACATTCGCCAAGTAGAATTTGACACTTTACTATTCTTTTTAGGGATTTTATTGCTTGTAGGCATGCTCAAGGAAATTGGCACTTTGGAGCTACTGACGCAGGCTTATGGGCTGTATAACCCAGCGATATCGAACTATTTTGCCGGAGTAGGCTCAGCAATTTTAGATAACGTACCACTGACTGCGGCGCTACTTAAAGCAGAGCCAGTACTCACCACAGCCCAATGGTTAGGTTTAACCTATTCTGTCGGTGTCGGAGGCTCACTACTAGTCATTGGCTCTGCTGCGGGGATTATTGCCATGAGTAAGATAAAAGAGCTCACCTTTGTGAGTTACTTAAAATACTTTCCTGCATTATTACTGTGTTACTCCGTGGGTTATGGCTTAACGATTTTAATCGCTAATCAGATCCATAGCTAAGGTGTTAGCTTTCAGACTAAGCGCTAAAATAATCAGAGCTAATAACTAAGCGCTAATAGTCTGTGCAGGCCCGATACTCTGCGCTAGTAGCACACATAAAACAATAAAGGCGCCATTGGCGCCTTTATTAAAATCAGAGATTAACTAAAGAAGTTACCCAAACTAAATTGCTGGCACTTTAAACTCTGAGCCATCGATTTCAAGTACCACATCTCTGGGTCTAATTTCGATAATTTTAAGCTTACCACTGATCACATCGCCTTCTTGAAGCTCTGCACCATCAATGTTTAACCAGCGATTATTTGCATCAGAAGAATAGACATGAGCCTGAATATTAAACTCTGGTACTTGTAATTGCACACTGGCAGGTAGCTCACCGTATTTAGGGATGCTATCTGATTTCGGAGTAGGGATTGGGTCAAACTCAGCTTCAGTCACAGGTTTATTGGCTGATTCTTCATATTCAACATCTTTAAGAGCGGCTTGAAAAGCGGCCATTAAATTATTCGATTGCTCAGCAGTTAACTGATTTTTTTCTGGGGTGTTTTGGGTAGCGGTCACTTCATTGCTCACGCCTTGCTGCTCAAAATTGACGTTTTCAGCTGCGGTTGCCACTTTCATCTGCAGTGCAGTTAAATCCGATGTTTGCTTGTAGTTAGAATTGGCCCCTAAAATAATCGCATCTTCGCCATAGAGCGCGGTTAACTCAGCGGCAGTTAACTGCCTTTGGGAGTTATTCGAGCTAGCATTTGCAGTACCTGTTGAACTTACAGCGGTGGCTGCAAGCTCATTTTGCGATAGTGAGCTTACTTGACCTCGATTACTCTCATTCAAGCGATATTCATACTGGGTATTATCACCACTATTTGATGGACTCTTTGCAGGTGAATCACTTGAAGATAAGCTATTTAAAGACGAGTTATTTGAAGATAAGTCATAGCCAGCAACAGCTTGTGGTTTTGCCAAGGGCAAAGCCACTTTATTGGCAATTCTTATCTCACCACTATCTGCTTGAGCGGTATTGGAACTCTGGCTTTGCTGCGATGTGGCTTGCTTAACAGCTTCATTTTCCTGACTAGAACTTACCCCTGAATTCGCCGTTAAAGTCGGTTTCACTAATCTCGCTAAGCCCCAAGCAGATAACACACCTAATAAGATCACTGAGATTAACACCAGCGCCTTGCCCCAAAGCTGACGTAACCAATGCTGGTTAGTCGCTGGTTTATAACCAGCCCTTGGGGTTAATACCGCATCAGGTAATTCGCCCATCTGTTGCTGTTTTTCTTTGGTCACGGCATCTAATAAAATAGACATTAGCTGCGCCCTACTTTAGTTAATCTTGGGCCTTGCTTGCTGAGGTATAAGTTAAGCTGCACCAAGGTTTGGTTCCCTGCTATGCCATCAGATTTAAGTCCATGTTGACGCTGAAAGGCCATTAAATCTTGCTCTAAGGTATCATCGAAACGGTTTAATAATCTCGGCGCTCGTTGTTGCACCAAGGCTAAGTTATTTTCTAACCATTGAATTTGCGACAAACTGGATGTTTGACCAATTTCACTTGGCATTACTCCATCGGTTTGCCATAAAATTTCAAAGGTGCCGCTAAAATGACGGTTAAACCAATCCTTGCTGACCCAAAGCTGCTGCTCATTTAATTGCAGTAAGACTTGCTCACCTTCGCGAGCTACCACAACCCCATAGAATTGCTTAGCTTGCTGATCTTCTAAATACACCACCGCCGGGTAATTAAGCCTTGCAATACTGTTCCAGTTCCCCTGCTGCTGATGGCACAACAGCCCTTGCTCAGTCGCTGCTTGGCAAGAAGATAAACCAATAATGGGTTGTTTTCCCCATAAGGCAAACAGTCCAGCAAATGCATTATCAATGCTGCGACTTTTCGCCATTGCGGCGCGGACAATGCTTTGATTGCGATTAGCTTGTGTTGATGCCACAGAGGCAACATCTTCAATAACAGCTACTTTATCAACCGCTTGTTTATTGACTAAAGCACTCGCCTGCTCTGAGCCGACCTGTTGAGGAAAAAAGCCATAAAAAGACACCCCAAAGGTAATCACTAATGTCGCAGCAATGGTTAAAGGCCAATGGGAGCGAGTCTCAACCGGCATTTCCCCTAATACTTCAGCAGCAGCTTGCTTAACCATATGCTGATCGATTGGCACTTTTGATTGGCCATAACCGGCCATTAAGGCTCGTTCACACAACAGGTTAGTTAAGCGTGGAATACCGCCACTGTACTTATGTAATGCTTTGCAGGCTTTTTTAGAAAATAACGGCTCAAAACGCCCAGCGACTTGTAATCGATGTTGAACATACAAGGCTATCTCTTCAACGGTCAAAGGCAACAAATGATATCTTGCGGTAATTCGCTGGGCTAACTGACGTAGCTCTTGACGCTTAAGCAGTTGCTGTAATTCTGGCTGGCCAATAAGAATCACTTGCAGCAGTTTTTTGGTATCTGTTTCAAGGTTAGTCAGTAATCTTAGTTGCTCTAACACCTCAGGGCGCAAATGCTGCGCTTCATCGATAATTAATACGGTATTGCGGCCATTTTTATGATTATTGAGTAAATACTGGCTGATTAAGTCGGTCAGTTGTTTAATTGATGGAGCATCACCATAGCTAATGGCAAGTTCATCACACAAGGTTGCCAGTAACTCTTGTTCAGTTAATGAAGGATTAAGTATAAAAGCAGTATCCGTGTGCTCAGGTAATTGCTTTAATAAACAACGTGACACAGTGGTTTTGCCAGTGCCAACCTCACCAGTTAATAACACGAAGCCACCGGTCTCGCCCAGACCATAGGTTAAATGCGCTAATGCTTCTCGGTGACGGTCGCTTAAGAACAAATAATGTGGGTTGGGTGCGATTGAAAATGGATTATCATTTAATCCATAAAATGCTTTATACATCGGGCCAAAAATCCTTATCTATAACTGACGGCTCAAGTTATATCTTGCCGTACTGCTTGTCAAAATTTAGCAGCAGAAATGTTAGTCGTGCTAAGATTTATCTTAAGATACTTAAGATAAAGCTCCTTAGGCAAAAACATTTATGAAAATCTATTTAGTGGGTGGCGCTGTACGTGACGGCATTTTATCACTTCCAGTCAAAGATAAAGACTATGTGGTAGTGGGCGGTTCAACCGAGGAGATGTTCGCCCTTGGCTATAGTCAAGTTGGCCGTGATTTCCCCGTTTTTTTGCACCCTAAAACCCAACAAGAATATGCCTTAGCACGTACCGAAAGAAAAAGCGGCCAGGGGTATTCTGGTTTTAGCTGCGATGCCAATAAAGAGGTAACACTGGAACAGGATTTACTGCGTCGCGATCTAACCATTAATGCCATGGCCCAAGATGACCAAGGCAATCTATACGATCCCTATGGCGGCATGGCGGATATTGAAAGTCGCCAATTACGCCATGTGTCGGATGCATTCATTGAAGATCCATTACGGGTTCTGCGGGTTGCCCGATTCGCGGCGCGTTTTGCCCACCTTGGTTTTACTATCGCCCAAGAAACAATAGCACTGATGCAAAGTATCTGTGACTCAGGCGAGTTAGCGTATTTAACGCCTGAGCGCGTGTGGCAAGAGCTAGATAAAGCTTTAAGTAGTCAGAACCCTGAAGTCTTTTTTGAGCAGCTGCGTAGTTGTGGGGCGCTTAAGGTGCTATTTCCAGAGATAGATGCCTTGTTCGGCGTACCTCAACCTGAAAAATGGCATCCAGAAATTGACTCAGGCATTCATACCATGATGGTATTGCAAGCCTCGGCTAAGCTCACTGATAAAAAAACCATTCGTTTTGCCGCTTTGCTTCATGATTTAGGTAAGGCCATCACCCCTACAGAGCTTTGGCCAAAACATCATGGGCACGGCCAAAAGGGCTTACCGATAATCAAAAAGCTAGTACAAAGAATTAAAGCCCCAAATGAATACAAGGAATTGGCACTGCTGTGCAGCGACCAACATCAAAATATCCATAATGCGCTAGAGTTACGCGCTGAAACCATTATAAAGATTTTTGATAAGGGTGATTTTTGGCGCAAACCGCAACGCTTAACAGACTTACTATTATGTTGTCAGGCCGATATTCAAGGTCGAACAGGTTTTGAGCAAGCGCAGTATCCTCAAAGCGAGTTTTTAACCCATTGCTTTAACATTGCTAAAGAGGTCGATGTGCAACAGGTGATTAGTGATGGGTTTAAGGGCGCAGAAATTAAACAGCAGTTGAGCATACGCAGAGCTGAGGCCATTAGCCTGTATAAAAAAAGCCAAGTACAATAAGCGTTGCAATTGTAACGTTTAAGCATTCGTGATGCACTAAACGAAACCTTAGCACTACTTCAATATCAGAGTGATTAACCTAATACTAACGCCGTAGATTATGCCTTTTTACAAATTTCTACAGATGAATATCCTTATATTAATTGGGTTTACGCTGTTTTTTATGATTTTTTTTGCCATTTTGTGTAGCAAAATACAATAGCTGTGACATAATTAAAAGGCTGTTGGGTATTACGCCTCAGCAACTTATTACAACCTATAATGAAGGGATTTTCCATGAACAAGAAAGTATTAATGATTGCTGGTGTTGCTATGACTGCTCTTATCGGTGGTTGTGCAAACACTACTGCTTTAGAAGAAAGTGTTGCTAACCTAGGTAACAAAGTTGATCAACTATCTTCTGAAGTTAGCTCTTTAAAATCAGAGCAAAGCAAATTATCTGCTGATGTGAAAGATTCTAAAGCAGCTTCTATGGACGCTCAAGCTGAAGCTAAGCGTGCAAACGATCGCATCGATAACATGGCTTCTTCTTACAAAAAGTAAGAAACCATGAAAATTAGCTTATTTTTATAGGTTGATTATTAAGGCTTGAACATAGTAAACAGACTTAAGTCGTTTACCATTTCAAGCCTTAATTGTATCTGCAGGATTAAATCAACATAAGGGCATGCCGCGCAAACGTTAACTCTGTAATAAACTTACTTGGCTTCTGCTAGCTTTGCAGTAATCAATACATAATCAAATTCTAACCCTGTCACAGGATGACTCTTAATTTGATGCTTTAATTGATCATTAACCCGCCATGCAAGGTGGTTCATCTCCAACAGTGTCATCGCTTGTTCGCCGCTCACATCACCAGTAAAGCTAATCGATTTTGTATTAACCACTTCAATCTGCTTGGGTAAATTCAACTGCAATGGCTTTTCCGCTAAATTGTCATATACCTGCTGCTTCAGTTGCCATAAATGCCGAGGACCGGGCACTAACATTAATAATCGACCGCTGTCTTTTAACACCCTTAGGCACTCTTTACCTTTTAAAGCCACGTCAAATAGCGACACGATATCTAAACTGTTATCAGCAAAAGGTAACTTCTTATAAGGGGTAAGGATTAGACTAGCTGGGGTATTTTCTTTGCTGGCTGCAAATAGTGCGTTCTCAGCTTCTGAAACGCCCCAATGGCTAACATCAACATTAGTGCTGGTAGCAAGGTGTCGCAAATATAGACCATCTGCACAGCTAAAATTCAGGTGCTGTAGTTCGGTGCGCCCATCAATCAATTGATTAAATGACTCACTCAGTTTATCCATTAACGGTTTAAATAAGTCTTCAGCCATAAGAAAGCGTTTCGAGCGCAGTTGCTGACGTGACTCATTCGCGCCCTTGAACTTGGTTGAGGTAACAAAGGATAAATAGCCTTGGGCATTTTTATCAATATGATGCTTATTATCACAATAGTAGCCTGCTGAGGCCTGATGATAATGCAATGCTGTCGCACACTTAGGGCAGATCAAAATTGAGTTCATTACAGAAAACGTCCTAGACTTTACAGCTAAATTTAAGGAATAAAAAACGGGTGATAACACCCGTTTTTTATTTTATTAATCATTGATGATTTTGTCTCTCATAATGATTAATCTATTGTGGTTTATATTACAGGAATATAAAGCCACATAATACTGCGCCAAGAGTTAGGCGATACAGCACAAATGGGGTCATGCCAATCTTGCTGATAATTTTCAAGAAAAAGTAAATACAAGTATAGGCTGCAAAAAACGAAACCACGATACCCAGTAGCACCTCACCGTAATTAATCACCAAGTCACTTGAAACGGCATCTTTAGTCATTAAAATCGCCGCACCTAAAATCACCGGTATTGACATTAAAAATGAAAAGCGTGCTGCAGCTTCTTTGTTTAGACCTAACATCAAAGCGGCGGTGATGGTAATACCTGAACGTGACGTGCCTGGAATAATCGCCAACGCTTGAGCAAAACCAATTAATAGCGCCTTTCTCCAACCGGTTTGATACTCGGTTAGCTCATTACGGGCCATTTTATCACCGACCCACAACAGCAAACCAAATATAACTGTTGTGATAGCAATTACCCCAGGGCCACGAAGGTAGGTTTCGATTAAATCTTTTGCCATAAAGCCAAAGAACACCGCCGGTAATGTCGCTAAAATGATCCACCAAGCTAATTTACTGTCTTGGGTATGAACACCTTTAACCATGCTCGCTATCCACGCATTGAGCATGAGCCATATTTCTTTTCTAAAATAGATCACTACCGCTAATAATGAACCAATATGAACAGCGACATCAAAGAAAAGACCTTGATCTTGCCAGCCTAAAACTTGCGCCGGCAAAATCAGGTGAGCGGAGCTTGAAATCGGTAAAAACTCTGTTAGCCCTTGAATGATGGCAAGTATAATAACCTGAATGGTTTCCATGATTGTCCTTTATAATATTAACGTGTCAGTGTTGCAGGGAAGTCAAACTCAATCGGCCAAATATGCTGGCTAGATTTATCGTAATTATCCCAAAGTAATTGATAGGGTTGATGCGTTATTGGGTGAGTTAATTGCGGCGCAATTTCTGCCAGCGGCCACAATACAAAAGCATTAAATAAAATCTCACCTCGAGGCAGTTCAACCGGTTGCTGACAAATTTCATTATCATAAAGCAGTAAGTCGATATCTAAACTTCGTGGACTAAATTTTTTTTCACCGCGAATGCGGCCATTTTGCTTTTCTATTCGTTTAAAGCTGGCAACCACCTCAGCAATACTCATATCGGTATCAGCTGCGGCCACCATATTTAAAAAATTGGTACCTTGAAACCCAACTGCTTCACTTTCAAACATCCTTGATAACTGTAATGGGCCAAATTGCTGCTGCAAATCAATTAATCCTGACTGCATGTGTGCAACAGGGTCAATATTAGTGCCTAGACTGATATAAATACGTGCCATTAACTCACTCTGTAATATAAAGAACAAACATGAAAAGATGATTAAATAGTGCTAAAACATGTTACTAAAATTGACCGCGCTCAATAACCACACCAACAGAGACTGCAGTAGGTACCGCACCAGGTTTCATCACTGTCACTTTAACGCCTTCAACCTTAAATTCAGTCATCAAACACTCGGCAATCATTTCTGCGACAGTTTCAATTAGCTCAACGGGTTTTTGAGTGATTAATGCAGTGAGGCGATTAGACACACTTTCGTAGCACAAGGCATGTTGATAATCATCAGTGGCAGCAGCCATTTTATTATCCCAAGCCATATCTAAATCGATGAGCAATATTTGCTGTATTTGTTTTTCCCACTCGTAGATCCCTATTACAGTTTCAATTTTTAGCTCGCGAATAAGTACTTTATCCATGCTTTCTCCGAGTTTTACTCATTTTTTTAAAAAAACAGCCTAAAAAAGCTGATAATGACATCAATTAACCGTTATCATGATTTTTGTCTTTTTCCTGAGCAACTAAAGCAGTAGGATAATGGCTAGCTATTTATGAATGATAACCATTCTAAATAGCGTTTTAAAAGCTGATAATAACCATTAAGATCAAGTGATATAAATTAATGGGCGATGATACCCTAAGAAGACTAAGGACACCAATTTGAGCGCTGTTACAATCACAATATTGATGATTATAACCGCCTACCTAGCCGGTTCTATTTCAAGTGCCATTTTGGTTTGTAAATTAAGAGGTTTACCCGACCCTCGCACTGAAGGCTCAGGCAACCCTGGGGCAACCAACGTACTTCGTATCGGTGGCGCAAGCTCTGCTGCCTTAGTTTTATTTTTCGACATGCTTAAAGGTGCCGCGCCCAGCTATTGCAGCTACTTACTCGGTCAAGATGCGGTGTCATTAGGGCTCATTGCCATCGCAGCTTGTTTAGGCCACATCTATCCGCTCTTTTTTAACTTTCAAGGCGGCAAAGGCGTAGCGACTGCCTTTGGCGCGATGGCTCCTATTGGCGGCGATTTAGCCGCCATGTTAATTATTACTTGGTTAGTATTTGTAATTATTACTCGCTATTCATCATTAGCCGCCATTTTAACTGCAATACTTGCACCAGTTTACACATGGTGGTTAGACGAGCGCTTTGTCATTCCAGTGGCAATGCTCTCTTTATTAATTGTCATTCGCCATAAAGATAATATTAAGCGCTTGAGAGTGGGCGAAGAAAGCAAGCTTTCCCGTAAGAAAAAACAAGCTAACTAGTTTTAACTCAAACTATCTAACTGATTATATTATTGATATAAAAAAACCTAAGCCATGGCTTAGGTTTTTTCATATCAGGTAATGACTTAATTACACAGCAGACAAGGTATCTAATGGCCAGCGCGGCTTGCCTTCTACCTCTAACGACTCCACCTGCCCAGCTTTTAAGCGCTGTAAGCCAGCAAAAGCGATCATTGCACCATTATCGGTACAAAACTCACCTCTTGGATAAAACACCTCACCATTTAACTTAGCCATCATGGTCGCTAAATTTTCTCTTAACCGAGTATTAGCGCTCACTCCACCTGCTACAACTAAGCGATTATAACCTGTTTGTTTTAATGCGCGTTGACACTTAATCGCTAAAGTATCCACCACTGCCTCTTCAAAAGCGCGGGCAATATTGGCTCTTGTTTGCTCATCATCAGGCTCTTTAGCGATGGTATTCGCGGTAAAGGTTTTTAAGCCTGAAAAGCTAAAATTAAGCCCTGGTTTATCTGTCATTGGTCGAGGGAATTTATAACCTGCCTCAACACCTTTTGCTGCTAACTTAGCTAAACGTGGCCCACCAGGGTAATCAAGCCCCATCAGCTTAGCGGTTTTATCAAATGCTTCACCAGCAGCATCATCAACCGATTCACCTAACACCTGATAACGGCCAATGCCTTCTACTTGCACTAACATTGAGTGACCGCCAGATACCAGCAGAGCAAGAAAAGGGAACTCAGGCGCATCATCTTCAAGCATTGGCGCTAATAAATGCCCTTCCATATGGTGAACTCCAATTGCAGGCTTGTCCCACGAATATGCCAATGAACGCCCAACACAAGCGCCGACTAATAGCGCGCCAATTAATCCAGGTCCTTTAGTAAAAGCGATGCCATCAATATCATCAACAGTAGAGTTAGCCTCTTTAAGCGCCTGCTTAATCAATGGAATAATTTTACGCACATGATCACGAGATGCTAATTCAGGCACAACACCACCATAATCTGCATGTAATTTCACTTGGCTATATAAAGCATGGGATAATAGTCCCTGCTCATCATCATAAACAGCGATTCCAGTTTCATCGCATGATGTTTCAATACCTAAAACCCGCATAGCATCTCGTCTTGATAAATTTGTAAGGGCGGCAATTCTACCTGTTGAGAAGATTTTATTCCACCAAGCATAATCATCAGTCTCAAAAAAATGACACCTTGATTGTCATTTGCGATTAACAAAGGGGTTTACAAAAGCATCGTAATCGATGTAGAATTCGGCACCATTTTAAATAGCCTTGGTTAATCTACCAAAACAGGTAGTGCCAAATTAACTACACCTAAGGGGTGATGGCGTATGCCAATTATTAAAGTACGTGAAAACGAACCATTCGACGTAGCTCTTCGTCGTTTCAAGCGCTCTTGTGAAAAAGCAGGTATCTTAGCTGATGTTCGCGCTCGTGAATTCTACGAGAAGCCAACTTCTGCACGTAAGCGCGCAAAAGCTGCCGCTGTTAAGCGTCTAGCTAAGAAGCTTTCTCGCGAAAACGCACGTCGCGTACGTTTATACTAATCTCACTATGAGCCTAGTCGAACAGCTAAAAGACCAAATGAAAGAAGCTATGCGTGCCAAAGATAAGGCGCGTTTGGGGACAATTCGTATGGCACTGTCTGCCATTAAACAGATTGAAGTGGATACCCGCGAAACTCTGACTGATGAACAGACAATAGCCGTTTTAACCAAAATGGTAAAACAACGTCGCGATTCTATAACTCAGTATGAGTCAGCAAATCGCCCGGAGTTAGCAGCAGCTGAAGCAGCAGAGATTCAAGTCATTGAAACTTTCTTGCCTTCTCCTTTAACAGAAGAAGAAGTTGCCGCAATCATTGATGAAGCTATCTCTCAGGTAGGTGCATCAACCATGGCGGATATGGGCAAAGTAATGGGAGCATTAAAATCTAAGGTTCAAGGTCGTGCAGATATGGGTGCCATTGGCAGTCTAATCCGTGCTAAATTAAACTAACAGATCGTTAATGTGTGAATAAGCCGTGCACCTTGCACGGCTTGTTTGTTTTATCTATTTGGTAATGCGAGACCTATAGCATTTATGGCGATACCTCGTGACTTTATCAATGAGCTAATAGCTCGAACTGACATTGTTGATCTAATTGATCACCGTGTACCTTTGAAAAAAGCAGGGAAAAATCACTCTGCATGTTGTCCTTTTCATAGCGAAAAATCACCTTCTTTTACCGTCAGTCAAGACAAGCAATTTTACCACTGCTTTGGTTGTGGTGCTCATGGCAACGCCATTGATTTTATCATGGAATATGATCGACTAGAATTTGTCGATGCCATTGAAGAGCTTGCCGGTAAACTCGGACTCGAGGTACCAAGAGAGCAAGGTACTGGTCCTAAAAAAGATCAAAGTTTAAGTCGTGACTTATACCAATTGATGGAAGAAGCGAATCTTTATTATCAAAATCAATTGCGTCAACACAGCGACAAACAAAAAGTTGTAGATTATTTAGAATTCAGAGGGCTCTCCAGTGATGTTGTAGAGCATTTTGGAATCGGTTTTGCGCCAGATGGTTGGGATGGACTATTAAGTCGATATCGCCAAAACCCTGCAGCACAAGACAAATTACTCACCGCCGGAATGCTAATTGCCAACGATAATGGCAAGCGATATGACCGCTTTCGCGATCGGTTAATGTTTCCTATTCGCGACCGCAGAGGCCGAGTTGTTGGCTTTGGTGGTCGAGTTTTAGGCGATGGAACACCAAAGTACTTGAATTCGCCAGAAACGCCCATATTTCATAAGGGAAATGAGCTTTACGGTCTTTACGAACTCAAGCAAACCCATAGAGACCCACAACAAGTATTAATTGTTGAAGGCTATATGGACGTTGTGGCACTTGCCCAATTTGGTGTTGATTATGCCGTTGCATCACTTGGCACAGCAACAACCGCTGAACAATTTCAGCTGTTAGTGCGTAGTGCTAAAGAAGTCATTTGTTGTTACGACGGTGACCGAGCAGGTAAAGAAGCCGCTTGGCGTGCACTAGAAACCGCACTGCCTTTATTAAAGCCTGGTGATGTCGTTAGGTTTATGTTTTTACCTCAAGGCGAAGATCCAGATACCATGGTTCGCCAAGTAGGCAAAGACGGTTTTGAAGAGTTAATGGTCAGCGCCCTCGACTTACCGGCGTTTTTATTTGAGACCTTAACCAGTAAATTCGGTAGTGATAAAAGCTCATTGGCTAAACAAGCTATGTCGCTAATCGAACGTGTTCAAGACACTGTGTTACAGAATTTATTATTAGAAAATCTCGCCCATAAAATTGGTATGAATAGCGCAGATGATCTAAAGAAAAAGTTAGGTTTTGCAGTAAAACAGCAACAACCTATGAATAAAAAAGGTTTACAAGGGCGTGGTACCCCACTGCGATTAGCCATTGCATTATTAGTACAACGTCCAGAGTTAGGATATGGCTTAGCTGTACAACCCTCACTTGCACATTTAAAGATTGCTGGCATCGAATTGCTCAGTGATTTATTGAATTTAACTCGAGACCGAAAGTTAAACAGCGCACAACTACTTGAGATTTATCGTCAGCATGAACAAAAAAATGCGTTGATAAAATTGGCCCAATGGGACCACCAAGTGGCGGATGAAAACCTAGTTCAAGAGTTTAAACAATCCCTGATCTGGTTGAACAATCAATATATTGAACAACGCTATCAGGAACTGAGTCTTAAACAAACTCTAAATAAAGCTGAAAAAATTCAGCTCACGAAGCTTATTTCTATAATGAAAGGCATTGCTAAATAACATCTTTTATTAAAAAAATGTTCCCTTAAGTCATGTCATGGACTAGCGTACTTTAGTTCATAGAGCTATAATTGACGATTTGCTTGACACTTTGCCTCGGCAGGTGTCCAGTCGTTATTTCAGTTACCAACTTGGATGATATCTATGGAGCATACTCCGCAGTCGCAACTTAAATTGTTGCTTGCTAAAGGTAAAGAGCAAGGTTATTTAACCTATGCTGAAGTCAATGACCACTTGCCAGCTGACATGGTCGATTCTGATCAGATTGAAGATATTGTCCAGATGATCAATGACATGGGCATCCGCGTGTTTGAACAAGCGCCAGATGCCGATGACATGATGATGTCTGAGGACAACACCGACGAAGATGCAGCAGAAGAAGCTGCAGCAGCGCTTGCAACGGTAGAAAGTGAATTAGGTCGTACCACTGACCCAGTACGTATGTATATGCGTGAAATGGGTACAGTTGAGTTATTGACTCGCGAAGGCGAAATCGTCATCGCAAAACGTATTGAAGAAGGCATTAATACGGTTCAAAGTTCTGTCTCTGAATATCCGCAAGCGATTGCGATGATTTTAGAGCAGTTTGATAAGTATGAAGCTGACGAAATACGTTTAACTGACATTATCGCAGGTTTTGTTAACCCTGATGATGATGACGTAGCACCAACAGCAACACACGTTGGTTCTGAGTTATCAGAAGAAGAGTTAGAAGACGAAGATGATGCCGAAGATGCTGAAGACGAAGAGGAAGGCCCAAAAGGTCCAGATCCTGAAGAAGCTAAAGAGAAGTTTACTCAATTACGCGAAGTGTTTGAAAAAGGCTTAGCTGTTATTGAGAAAAAAGGCCGTGATCACCCTGAAGCCATCGGTGCTTTATTTGTCATTGGCGAGCTTTTCAAAGAATTCCGTTTAGTACCAAAGCAATTTGATCGCTTAGTAAAAAGCATGCGTTCTATGATGGATCGCGTACGTGTACAAGAGCGTTTAATCCTTAAGCTTTGTGTTGAACAAGCTAAAATGCCAAAGAAAAACTTTGTTAAGTTCTTCACCGGTAATGAAACTGACTTAACTTGGTTCCATGCTGAAATGAGCAGTAATAAGCCTTATGCTGAAGGCTTACGTATGGTTAAAGACGATGTGATTCGTTGTAGCACTAAACTTGCTGCTATCGAAGAAGAAACCGGCTTAGTCATTCGCGCAATTAAAGACATCAACCGTCGTATGTCAATCGGTGAAGCAAGAGCTCGTCGTGCGAAGAAAGAAATGGTTGAAGCGAACTTACGTCTAGTAATTTCTATTGCTAAAAAGTACACCAACCGTGGCTTGCAGTTCTTGGATTTGATTCAAGAAGGTAATATTGGTTTGATGAAAGCTGTAGATAAGTTCGAATACCGTCGTGGTTATAAGTTCTCAACTTATGCAACCTGGTGGATCCGTCAGGCGATTACTCGTTCAATTGCTGACCAAGCACGTACCATTCGTATTCCAGTACACATGATTGAAACGATTAATAAACTTAACCGTATTTCACGTCAGATGTTACAAGAAATGGGCCGCGAACCAACACCTGAAGAATTATCAGAGCGCATGTTAATGCCAGAAGATAAGATCCTTAAAGTGCTGAAAATCGCTAAAGAGCCTATTTCAATGGAAACACCTATTGGTGATGATGAAGATTCGCACTTAGGTGACTTCATTGAAGATAACACGCTTGAGCTACCATTAGACTCAGCAACAAGCGAAAGTCTTAAAAATGCCACTCATGAAGTGCTAGCAGGCCTAACAGCCCGAGAAGCTAAAGTGTTACGTATGCGTTTTGGTATTGATATGAATACCGACCATACCCTTGAAGAAGTGGGTAAACAGTTTGATGTAACGCGTGAACGTATTCGTCAAATTGAAGCAAAAGCACTACGTAAATTGCGTCACCCTTCTCGCTCAGAAATCTTGAAGTCTTTCTTAGACGAATAGAGTCTCACTAAGAAGTTGCAACAATAATGAAAGCCCGTTAATTCGGGCTTTTTTTTGCCTCAAAATTACTTTATTTAATATAAAAAACCTCATG
Organism: Shewanella sp. 3_MG-2023; assembly: GCF_030548765.1. Classification (NCBI taxonomy): domain Bacteria; kingdom Pseudomonadati; phylum Pseudomonadota; class Gammaproteobacteria; order Alteromonadales; family Shewanellaceae; genus Shewanella; species Shewanella sp. 3_MG-2023. Next base: position 133,125 of record NZ_JAUOSH010000001.1, read on the forward strand.
ATTGCTTAACAGATAACCAATTGAATCTTTTAGTCACAATTCTCAGCAATTGGCGGGTGACAACCGTGAATAAACTTCGTATACTTCTTTCCGCTTTCGATAGTGACGACTATCTTAAGTCGGCCCCTTAGCTCAGTTGGTTAGAGCATACGACTCATAATCGTCAGGTCCCCAGTTCGAGTCTGGGAGGGGCCACCAATTTATTGATAGGCCGCTTGGATTTATTCAAGCGGCTTTTTCATGTCTAAAATTTTAACTTTAGCGAAATACCAACAAATATCAACATCATCATTCCACGTAGATAGCGGCTGAAAACTCACAAATGATGTAAGTCACTAAATAGTTCTAGCAGCTTTATCATGACTTTAATTCCACTGTGAGCCTAAAGACATCAAACTAACATTCCATTGATTGCAAATAACACTCAAAGCGTTTTTATATTTGGCTGCCTTACTGAAATTTAACAAAAACACATACCCCAAATGATAACTTCACAAAAAATTGATCTAAAACACAGTTTATTTGTATTATTATATTAAATTAAACCTACTACTGTTACATCGCTGTTTGCCATGACATTTTGGCTCAAGGTTTTCGTTAAAAGGAATAAAAATGAAAAAAATAAAACTGTTACCCTTAGCGCTTATTGTTAGTAGTTTACTGGGTGGTTGTGCATCAAGCTCCGAAACGCCAACACCTTCAAATATCGAGATGAAACCAGCAACAGGTGAGCAAGTAGCGCCTGCTGATTATGCAAAATTTTCATCAATATTAAGTGCCTCAAAACTGCAAATATCAACACCAAACGCAAAACCCGGCAGTAAATATGAATTAGCTCAAGACAGCAATTTTAGCGGTATCGTTAATGAGCACTTTTATGTAGATAAAGGCTCTGAAGCCCTGGTCATGAATATGGAAGGTTATAAGTTACGTAACGAACTACGCGTCTTAGAAAACTTCAAATCTGATGAAAGCCAAACTTTTTATCGTCTATCTGCTGATTTAATGCCTATCAATCCACGAGAAGCCGTAGAAAACAGCCCTTCGAAAAATGATGCGATGACCTTCTTACAGGTACACAACAAAGGTACTTTTGACGATGGCAAGCATGGTGTGGGTTATATCCCTCACCCATTACTGCGTGTCGTTTACGAAGCCGACCGAAAAGGCATAAAAGATCATTACTGGGCTATCATCAAAAATAACAATGTGAATTGTGGTAAAGACAGTGGAAACCGCGATACGCCTGTTTGTAAAAATTCGTATGTGAGAATGAATTTAGGGAAGTTTACCCCTGATGTGCCAACGCATTTTGACATCATTGTTGGCGATCAAAAGCTGGTCATTAAAGTTGATGGTGTCACTAAAGTGAAGCATGACATTAGCTACTGGAAAGACATGCTAAGCTACTTCAAAGCTGGGGTTTATAACCAGTTCGAAAACGGTAAAAGCGAAGCTCATTTCTACAATTTAGAATACGCCAAAGACACAAAACAAGCGCAATAAGCTCTCTTTAATTGCTGAGTAATACACCGCATTACAAACCAATGTAAACCGTTCTTATAAACACACGGATTACATTGGTTTTTCCATCTTACCTTGCCATTGAAATAGCTCTAACGGCCCTTAAACAGGTACTTAGTTCTTACTTTCACGTTCCTGTTGAGCGATTTCCAAATAATTTTGCGCCGCAGTAATGGCTTTAACAGCCCGAGAGTTAAACTCTCGATGATAGAGAATATAAACCACCAGCAAGCTGGCTATTATCAGTAAGATGGGGTTCCAAAACCAACAAAGCGCTGCCATGGAAAAGTAATAACTTCGTAAGCCATAATTGTAAGAGTGAGCGGCCTGATCGCCCACCGTGGCCATTTGGCGCGAATACTTTGCCAAGTTTTTATTGCTTCGTGTGCGATCAATGGGCGCTGCGCCAATCATCACATTTAAAAAGCCATATTGACGCATTGACCAAGTAAATTGAAAAAAGGCTAATACAAAAATACTTGCCAGCATAGCCAACTTCACCTGCACTAAGGCATGATTAGGTTCAGCGGCAAAGGGAATAGAGCTGATCACTTCTTCAAGGCGCTCAACTTGAGCAAATAAGGTCAATACACCCGCCAACACCAGTAAGGTGGTTGAGGCAAAAAAAGCGATATTACGTTCTAAGTTTGCCAACAATGCTGCCTCACCCACACGGATCTCCTTGGTCATCACTTCGGCCATCCAATAGATACGATGCTGATGCAAACAGCGGGCGATACAGTTCGTTGTTTTGGCCTTTTTACGGGCAAAAAAAGTGTAACCCACCCAGCATGAGAAGAAACACGCTAAAGCGATAAAATCGATAAAAGAGAAAAGCATAAGACTCAAGCTATTATGGAATTAATGGTTAATTATGCAACACATTACTCTTGCCTTAAATAGCCTTCATGTTATTAACCGCTAAATAATCAAGTTTAATAACAGCTAGGCAGTTATCTGCTTGATTGAAGCGTATATTTACGACCAAGGCAGCCTTTAAACCGCTAAGCAAATATATTTCATTTCAAGATACTCATCGATACCATGATGGGAGCCTTCGCGGCCAAGCCCTGAAGACTTCACTCCGCCAAAGGGGGCGACTTCATTCGAAATTAACCCGGTATTAACCCCAACCATACCGTACTCAAGGGCTTCTGATACTTGATATACGGTAGAGATATCTTTGGCGTAAAAGTAAGCCGCTAAACCAAACTCGGTATCGTTGGCTTGTTTGATCACTTGTTCAACTGAATCAAATTCAAAAATCGCCGCTAACGGCCCAAAGGTTTCTTCTTTGGCCACTTTCATCGACTGCTTTAGATTAACCAATACTGTCGGCTTAAAAAAGTTAGCGCCTAAAGCATCGCCCTTACCACCCAATACAATTTGACCGCCTTGTTGTAGCGCATCATCAATATGAGCTTGCACCTTTGCTACTGCGGCTTGGTTTATTAGTGGTCCAATAGTGACGCCATCATCTAAGCCGTTACCCACTTTGAGCTGCGCTGCTGCTTGGGTAAACTTTGCCACAAATTGCTGATATAAGCCTTTTTGAACATAGATACGATTAGCGCAAACACAGGTTTGTCCGGCATTACGATATTTGGCTTGAATAGCCCCTTCAACTGCCGCGTCAATATCAGCATCATCAAAGACAATAAACGGCGCATTACCACCAAGCTCAAGGGATAGCTTTTTAATACTTGGCGCGCATTGCTGCATCAGCTTTACGCCTACAGCGGTTGAGCCAGTAAAGGACAACTTTCTCACTATGGGGTTAGCACAAAGCTCTGCACCGATGGCGATGGCATCGCCGCTGATCACGTTAAATACCCCAGCAGGAACACCGGCTCGACTTGCAAGCTCAGCTAAGGCTAAGGCGCTAAAGGGGGTTTGCGGCGCAGGTTTAAGCACCATAGTGCAACCCGCTGCTAATGCAGGTGCAGCTTTACGGGTTATCATCGCAAGCGGGAAATTCCACGGCGTAATAGCAGCGGTAACGCCTACGGCCTGCTTAATCACCATAATACGTTTATCAGCTTGATGGGCTGGAATGGTCTCACCATAAACCCGTTTGGCCTCTTCAGCGAACCATTGCACAAAGGAGGCGGCATAAGCGACTTCAGCTTTGGCTTCGGCTAATGGCTTACCTTGCTCTAAGGTCATAATCAGCGCTAAATCATCGCTATGGGCTAATATCAGCTCAAACCAAGTCATTAATATTATTTGGCGCTGTTTAGCTGTGAGTGCTTGCCATGCTGCTAAGGCACTATTGGCGCTTTCAATGGCTTGCTGGGTTTCAGTCTGGCCCATTCTTGGCACTGTACCTAGCTCTTTATTGGTGGCAGGATTAATAATCGTGTCGCAATGGGTCGATATGGCATCACGCCATTGCCCATTGATATAACATTGATGACGTAACAAACTGGGGTCTTGTAAATGCACAATCGTATCCTTTAGCAGCAAAATAGCAGACACTACTATCTTAGCTAAGTTTGCGAAGGTTAACGAGCTAACGATTTAGCAACTGGCTGACAACCAAGCTGTGCCCCCATTTCGCCCTTTATAATCGCCGCTTAAATGCCCTGTAAATGTGAGCTAGATTACAAAGCGTTAAAAATAATTGCATTCCTCAACTAGCAGAGTATTTTAATCAGTAAGACATTGAAAATTTTGATTTAACCTACTGAGTCATTTCAATTAATATTCAAGGCACTCAGGCTGTAAATACAAGGATATTGTTATGGTAGATACACTATTTAAAATATTATTTGTGCTGTTATTTCTGGTTATCGCTTACAAGCTCATTTTTTCAGGCAGCAGAGGATTGAAAGTCTTTGAAATGCATTTTAAAAACGGCAAACTCGATAAGCACTCGGGGAAAATCCCTGAAGCATTTCTGCGGGAATGTAAAAATATAGCCAAACACGAAAAGCTCACTTGTACTGTCAGAGCTGAAAAACTGAACGGGGTAAGATTACATGTCTCTGCCAATGTCGGTGACAAAATCACCCAACGGATCAGAAACGTTTTTCCATTTGAGTATTATGATAAGAAGCAACAGGACAATTCAAAGCTAAAGGGTTAAGGAAGCCAGAGGCTTTAGCGGTCAATATAAGTTGTATTAGTTGACCGCTACTGTAATGCCTTCAATCTGCCTTCAGCCATTGATATTTGAGTTACTCTTTGCTGATGACTAACGTAACCTGAGCAACCGTAACCCCAAATTTGATGATATCGCTTTTGTTTATAATGGTGCTTTCATCCACTAAAAACATCCAGTCATCAAAATGCACCTCATATTCTGAGTCATCAACCTCTAAAATCATGTCATAAGCCCAGCGCAGCGCACTGCCTCTGGCCTCACCGGTCGCAGTGCCTAAAATATCATTCGCCGTACCTTCATATTGGCCATTACCTAAATCGGTTATATGCCAAATTCGGGTTTGCTTTTCGCCATCATCATAAATAAACCACTCGTTAATAACCCCTTTATTACCTTGCCAACTGGCTTCCATAGTGACGATAAATTTTCGGGTCACTGTGCCAGAGAAGTCTTGTACGATACCCGCCGCAGTTAACTTGCCGTCAAAAAAGCTACGTAAATTAAGTTCCGGAGTGGTTTTATCATAATCTTCAATAGATGCTGATGAACACGCTGTCAATAACACTAACGAAATGACCAGCAAAGATGACTTCTTAGCCATAGCGTAAGCGCATTGCAACTGTCGCCACGTACTGTTTAATGCCGTTAACGCTAAACTTGCTTTAATCATTTCTTAACTCCAATTAACTGCTGACGTAATTTAGGTCTACTGGTATTTTCTGATAACCAAATGCCAAGAAATGCGTCTGCAAACCCCGGTTCTAAGATCATCGCCAAAGGCTGTTCGTTATAAAAAAACTGGCCTTTATTTTGCTCGTGCATCATAAAGCTTAGAGTGTCACCTTGCTTAACATCAGGCCATATACCTTCTAGATGAGCCTGCAGTTGAGGGATGCGACTTTGCTCGATACCAATGTGCTGCCACTGCTCTACGGTAGCTTCAATTAAATCTTCTGCATCAATATCTCTATGGTATTGGATTTCAAGTTTCAGTGGATATTGCTGATTTTTGTATTCACCATCTACTGACATTAGCTTGGCGCTGTAAACCGAAAACCACAATAAATCCAGATCGGCTTGGCCTACCAGTTTAAAATCTGTCGTGGCTAATGCTGTCGAAGCTGGTGTCGTTGGCACTGACGAAGATTGCACTGATGAAATTAGTTCTGCTGCGGGAGTTGGCTCAGTATTTAACTCTTGTGCGTTAGCCAATACGTTTGTACTCATAACAGCTAAGATACAGGCACTAAAAAAAAACCTAACTAAGCTCAAAACAACTAAGTGAAAACTTGCACGTGTATTTACACCAAGCGCATTAGGAACTGCTAACGAGCTTATCCGAGAATAACTATTCATCATATTGAGTTCCTCTATTGAGCCAATATAATCAGCCAACCACAGCCTGATAATTGCACCGCCGTTAGGTACACAAAGCTGGGTTAATTAAATAAGCTGGGCAATTTGTTTCACTTCGTGTTTGTGGCGAATGAACTTGGCAATGTGAAAAAATAACGGCATCAACAAGGCCCAAATAATGGCTAGAATTGCAGTGGTAAACAAATCGCCGTGAGGGAAATCGACCGCGCCAAAGTTGGCTCCAGCAAGGTAACTTAAACTACCAAATACGCCACCAACTAACACTTGAACAATAATGGGTAAGCCGCTAAAAATGCTTAAACTGTAATTAAGTGAAATCGCAAAATAACACCACAGCAGTAATAACCATATAGGCACAACCGTAAAATCAAAAAGCCCCGTTAAGGTAAGCGTTAAGTCAACTAGTACCCCGATAATGGTGCAACTGAGCATCACTTTGATATCTAAAACCCGTTGACGGCTGACGATAAAGTGCCAAATCAACAATAATCCTGGGATATATAGCAGCTGATTGCCAGCTAATACCCCTGCCCACCAGATAATCTGAAAGGCAATAACATTGATAATGATATTATGATTAACCCAGAGCATATACGTTATGCGCCACTGGCTAATGCAGTACGATATTGCGGCCTTACTGCCACTAAATGAACTGTGCTGGTAGTTCTTTCTAAAAATCCACCTTCACAATAACTCAGGTAAAACTTCCACATTCTGATAAAGTCTTCGCCATAGCCCATCTCTTTGATTCGGTCTTGGGCTTTATCAAATTTTTCATGCCAATGGTTTAAGGTTTGAGCATAATCTTTACCCATATCATTGATGGACCACACCACCATGTCAGTTTTATTGGCAATGTGCTTATTCATTTCACTGATAGACGGTAAACAACCACCAGGGAAAATATAGCGCTGGATAAAGTCGACACTTTTACGGTAACTGTCATAGCGCTGATCAGCTATGGTAATGGCTTGAATTAACATGCGCCCATTTGGCTTAAGTAAACTTTCTAACTTCTTAAAGAAGCCCGGTAAATATTCATGACCTACCGCTTCAATCATTTCAATGGACACCACGCGGTCATACTCACCGGTCAAAATACGGTAATCGTCTTTTAACAAAGTTATTTTGTCAGTTAAGCCTTCTTGCTCTACCCGCTCTAGTGCGTAATCATATTGGGCATCAGAGATAGTTGTCGTGGTCACGGTGACATCAAAGTGCTTGGCCGCATATATCGCCAACGCCCCCCAACCAGTACCGACCTCAAGAACGGTTTGCCCCGCTTGTAAATCAAGACGCTCACAAATGGTTTGCAGCTTATGCTGCTGGGCTTGTTCTAAACTGGCATCGTGGTGCGGGTATAGCGCGCTTGAATAGAGCATTTCTTTATCTAGAAACTGCTCATACATCGGGTTGCCTAAATCATAATGCGCCAGAATATTGCGCTTTGAACCCGTTGATGAATTGCGGTTAAACAAATGACCGATACGATTAATACCAACACTAAACCATGAAAAGTAACGCTCAATTTTATCCAGTAATGAGAGGTTTCGGGCAAAAAGCTGCACCACTTTAGTTAAATCAGGGCTCGACCAATGACCTTGAATGTAGGCTTCGCCAGCGCCAATTGAACCACCCCAAATGATCTGCTTGTAAAAACTGGGGTGAGACACCTGCATAGTGGCATGCAAGTCAGAATCGACATTACCAAAGCTTAAGCTTTGCTCTGAGCTGCCAATTGCAGAGTTATCAGAACTAACAATGGTAAGATGGCCATCTGACAAGTGGGCTAATGCCTTAAGCAAAATCTTCTTCGCAAAGCTGTCAGAAATAGTCTCTTGCACTAAGCTGGTGTTGGTTGCCGCATTTTCCATAACTCTCTCCGCTGACTACTTTTTATATGCAATTTTTTGTGCGCTATTAGTATTTTAGCTGTAAATTTTATTTTTACTCATAAACAACAGGTTAGATTTCAATACACTAAAACTCTCGCTAGGCAAAAATTATTTGTTATGAGTTGAACATTACTAAACCAATACGCATCATTTCATGATTTGGTTTAATTTAAGTTTGTGGATGAGAGATAAAAGGGATCCGTTTAATAAATAACTTCAGCGCTTGCCAATAAATTCCAAACATAATTTTCAATGTCATTAGCGGAAAACTGAGCAACATACTGCGAATATTTTTGGCGGTAAAATCCTTTTTATTGAGCAACAAACTGGCATCGAACAGCTTATTGTCGGCATCATCCCTGTTTTGTATGGTCACATTTAAGCGCTTGCTTGGCGCGATGACCTTCCAAAAATAATGCATCTCAAGATCCATAAATGGCGAAACATGAAACACTTTATCTGTGGTGGTGGTTTTAGTGAGATTGACTAAGTAACAATGGCGCTGATCCCATGGCGTATTACTTACCTCCGCCAGCATATAAACCGCTTCGTCACCTTGATAGCAAAAATAGAAATTCACCGGGCTAAAATAAAAACCGAAGTGTCTCACTTGGCCAGCAAACACCACCCTATCGCAATCAACGTCAGCCCCAAGCTTTGCTATCGTCCATAACACTCGCTGCTTTAGCGCTTGCTGCGGGCTCATTTTATCTATCAAGGCTGCATGAACAGGGGAGCAATTAAACTGGCTTTCAAGGGCATTTAAATAATCATCAGGATTAAATCGTAGTACTGAGCGCTCAACTGCGCTAAATAAACGGCTAACCTTAGACAACTGGGCCACTTCATCTAAGTCTAATGCCAGCATGGCTATCTGATAACTGAAGCTGTGCTGCTTGGGCGTAAAACGTCGATGAATAATATCGCCACTGTATATTCCACTGCTGAATTCACTCATAGGCTAATGCCAAAATCATTGCACACATCAAGTGCACTGTGAACGCCATCTTCATGAAAACCGTTATACCAATAGGCGCCAGCAAAGTGAGTATGGTTAACGCCGCAAATGCGTTTACGTTCGCCTTGGGCTTTCATGCTCGACTCATTAAACACTGGGTGGGCATAGTTAAATTTTCTGAGAATTTTAGACTCATCAATTAAATCCGTTTGATTTAAAGTCACACAAAAAGTCGGCGCATCTTTAGGTAAGCGCTGTAAAATGTTCATGTTATAAGTCACGCTGGCAGGTCTGTCGGCAATTTCAGCTGCATCCTTGCCTTCTAGGCGGTAATTCCAACTAGCCCATGCCGCTTTGCGTTTTGGCAGTAGATTAGTATCTGTGTGCAAAACTACTTCATTATTTTGATATGCCATAGCCCCTAAGACTTGTTTTTCATCGTCAGTTGCATCGGTAAGCATCGCCAACGCTTGGTCACTGTGACAGGCTAAAATGACTTCATCAAAGCGTTGAACTTCGCCATCATTAATACGTAAGTTAACCCCATCGTCGCTGCGTTCAATGGAGGTCACTGCAGAGTCTAAAAACAATCGCTGTTTGAACGGAGCAATAAGCGCAGGAATATAACTGCGAGAGCCACCTTTTAATACATACCATTGTGGGCGGTCACTGATATTAAGTAAGCCATGATTATGGAAGAACTGGATAAAGAAGCGCAGTGAGAATTTGCGCATATCATTGATACTGGCAGACCAAATTGCAGCGCCCATTGGCAAGATATAATGTTCGCTGAAAAAGTCAGAGAAACCTTCAGCATCTAAAAATTCCCCTAAGCTATTACTCGGGTAATTCTTAGCTTCAAAAATGGCCTTACATTGATTATTAAACCGTACTATCTCGGCTAAAAACTTATAAAAATCAGGTTTTAATAAATTACGTCTTTGGGCAAACATGCTCCACAAGGTGTGGCCATTGTATTCCAATCCCGTTTGCACATTACGTACACTAAAGCTCATTTCAGTGGGTAATGATTCAACGTCTATTTTTGCCATTAGCTTTTGAAATCGTGGATAAGTTCTATCATTAAATACAATAAAGCCACTGTCGATAGCATAGGGCTTACCGCCTACTTCAACATCAATGGTCGCGGTATGGCCGCCTATATAATCATTAGCTTCAAATACGCTAACTTGATGAAGTTCACTGAGCAAATGCCCACAGGTCAGCCCTGATATACCCGAACCCACAATTGCTATTTTTTTCATATTATTCCTTCAACTCATTATTATTATTTTTGCTATGACTACAGTTAATGGCATTTCAATTATTGTTAATTTTTCAAGCAGGCTTAACTTATTTTCGGCGCTAAAATTTTATTAATCAGTGCCGATGGTAAACATGATAAGCCCTTAAGCAATAAGGTAAATCGCTTCGGAAAATGAATTTCATCCTTAGCTTTTTTTAATTCTGTAAATATTGTTATTGCCGCTTTTTCAGCAGTAATTTGCATGGGCATAGCAAAGTCATTTTTATCGGTCAAAGGCGTTTTAACAAAGCCTGGGCAAATAACACTGACTCCAATACCAAATGCTTTTAAATCAAGGCGAAGACTGCTAGCGAGGTAATTTACCGCCGCTTTTGAGGCGCCATAAGCTTCCGCTTTTGGGAAAGGCAGGTATGTCGCACTTGAGCTCATTAATGCCACTCTGCCGTTAATGGCCACTAGCGGTAAAAAATGCTCTAAACAATAACCCATCGAGATGACATTAGTTTGAATCACTCGCTCAAATAAAGCGCCATCAAAACGCAGCGGATTTTCAATGTATTCACAACTACCCGCATTAAGAATAACCAGCTGTAATTTCGCGTTAGATGCGGCTAATTTATCTGATAATGTTTGCGCTGCGGTTTGAATTTGCGCTTTATCGTTAATATCAAAAGCAAGCGGCACAACGCCACTTATGGCATTTAAGCGCTCCTCATTACGGCCACAAGCAAATACCATGTAGCCTTTTTCAACATAAAGCATCGATAGTGCTAAACCGATACCAGAACTGGCCCCGGTGATTAACACTGCAGGTCTTGCTACTGATTGATGAAGGTTTCCCTGATGAGAGTTAGCTTGTTCCATTATGCTGACGCCTTGTTTTTGATGAACTTAATCAACCGACCTACTAACGGGAGTTGTTCATACAGCATACTGCCAAGATCAAAATAATCGCGATGGGCTGTAATTTTATCGCTAAATTTAAGCTGGCTCATTCCTTCAACAGTGATGAGTTGGCCGTTGTTTAATTTAGGGTGGCGGTAGTGCATTGCCCAGAAAACGGCGGCCTGCTGATGGCTACAGCTCACCTCTTTGATATCAAATTCAATATGGTCAACGTTGGCATAAAGGTTAGCAAAGTACAGGCTGAGATGTTCAATACCTTCAACTTTGTGTAATGGATCTTGAAAGATAATCTCATCGCTATACACCTGATTGAGCAAGTGTAAGCTGTCTTTATTTAGCTGCTGATACATGCCGATAAAGTCATCAATTATTTGTGGTCTGGCAAGATCATTATTGCTGGCTGGCTCAGTTAAATGACTTACGGTATTGGCAGTACTTGGCATTATGTCTCCTTTACCACCTCAAATAACGATTAGCTGATTAACTAATAGCAATCTAGGTGGCGCTTAGCTAAACCTTGCAAACTTTGGTAATCAAATCGAGCTGTCATATTGCGACTGCAAGATTAATAGTAAGCTTAGTTGCACGTTTTGTCCTATGTTTAACCGATAAATAACTTAAATAATCATTGATTTTCAATAAGTAAATAATGCTACTTAATCGGATTGTTAATGATTAATACGCAACGATAGTCGCTGCAGATCACAATAAAAAAGGCGCTTAGTTTTCACTAAGCGCCTTTAATAAACACAATAATCAGCTTTGGCGATATCAGTCTCTATCGCTATTTTAAGCTAATAAATTTAGCTCACTGGTAACCTCTTGCAGCAATTGGGTCCCAGTTTTTCTCAACTTCTTCTTTGATGAATTTTTGCTTCTCTTCGCTTAACTTAACTTCATCAATTCCAACCGCAGCATGAGCAGATTCTTTACTGCTAATGTCAGGGTATTGCACCTCGGTAACCTTAAGCAATCTAAGGACTCCCGCAATAGACTCACGCGCAGCGGTTGCTTGCTCAATAGCTTTAGTTAATAACTCACGACCTTCATCTGGGTTATGGGCATATAAACCATGTGAAGCCATGGCAAAATCCCAGCGCCACTGTCCGTGACGAATCCCCATGATGCCTTCATTCATTTGATGCCAATTTGCACCAGCATCCCAAGCCGCTTTAGCTTCGTAATGCGCCTTAACCAATAGGCCCTCAACCTTACGTGCCATGGCATCAATTTCTTGTTTATCACTGTTCAGTTTAGCTGTGATTTCGTCTTTACTTTGATGACAGCCTTTACAGGTTTGATCAAAATACGGTAATGCTTTATCAACCTTATGGCTGGTAAATGTCTCACCTTGTTCATTTTCTTCCGCAGGCATATGACAAGTAATACAGGTTACGTTATGTTCAGCATGCTTACTTCGGCTCCAATGCTCAAATTCTGGATGACGCGCTTTGAGTATTGGCGTTTTAGAAATAGGGTGAATCCACTCGAAAAAACGGCGGGTATCATAGTACTTCTCAATATCATCAGCTGTACTACCGAAGATCCAAGGCATGTTTACTACGTTACTTTTTTCAGGCTGGAAATAATAAGTCACGTGGCACTGGCCACAAACTTGTGCACCCTGCATAGAAACTGATTGTTCCGCAAATGGCAGACCCACTTTATTCATCGCATTCTGAGCATGAGGCCTTGGTAGGGCTAATTTTTCAGAACCGTTTTCATGGCAATCACTACAATAAACCACGCTTTTAATTTCAGTACCTAAATCGGTAAAGTTTTTTGCTGAATAACCTTCAAAGCCTAACTCATTAATTAGTCTTGGTGCATCAGGGGTTTTACAGGTCCAACAACTGGCAGAGGTGCCTTTCTCGCCTTCTTTTGGTGGCACACCAGTACGTAATGTTTGCGTCACATCCGCAACAGCAAATTGATGACCTCTAGGGCTGTGATATTCTTTGGCAAATGATGAACCAGCCCATAAGATGATGTTAGCTGGATACTGGGCTAACATATCTTCACGTTCAGACTGCTCTTCAGTTGCCGCCCATGACTCATAATGTTCAGGAAATTTAGTTTCAAAAATATCCTTGGCTTGTGACGCCACCGCGCCGCCAAAAAAACTCAAGCTTAATAATACCGATACTGCTTTTACTGCCTTTGATTTAACCACTAAATCTCGGGCAACTAGGGATAAACGTTTGTTCACTGTGCTTCCTTAATATTACAAACTGACATAACTGACTAGTATAAATTCTATAGTTTTAACGACTTAAATTGCTTAAAACGGTGACTTCACTTTTAGCTGACCCAGCTTAGCCAGGCCTGCCATCAATACGAGGTCGAGTAAGTATTGGGCTGTAATGCAGCACAAATAACCCAAATGCCATAAACCAAAAACCACCAGCTAACCACAACCACATCTGGGTTTGAGCGGGTAAAAGCAAAGGCATAATGGCACGAAATATTGCAGCTATGGGTAAACAGGCAAACGCCAATACCATGCTAGGCCCTTGATAAATATTTCTACTGGTGTGACCCAGTGACACTCTTGAAATCATGGCTAAACATAGAGATGCGACACAACCAATAGCAAATAAGTGCAACATGCTTCGATAAGCATAGTCATCATTGATAAACCAACCTAACCCCAGTAGCGATAGTGGCAGTGACAAATAAGACACATGTAATGACCACAACATCGGCTCAGACAGGGTTTTGTGGGGTAACCAACGGCTAAATCGAACTAAATGCAGCGTACCTGCTAGCAATAACAACACTTGCTCAACAGCTACAGGCAGTAACTTAAATATAGCTTGAACCACCAAAAGTACCATTATTACTAATAAGCTCTTTTCCAGCATGTTAATTGGCTGAGCTTTGGTGACCTTTAAACGCATAGCGGTAAAAAACGGAATAACCCGCCCACCCACAATAGTGATAAGCAGAGCCAGCCAAAATAACATTCCCTGCCAAATTTGATTAGCTAAAATAAAATTGCGTTCGTTTAATGCGTAATAACTCACAAGATTAACTATAAGCGCAACAGTTAACATGATTGAAAAACCAATGTTTTGCCATTGCCTCACTCGATAAACACAACGCCACATGGTGAACGCTGCAATCCCTAAAAACACGCTATCAAAAAATGCCGGTAACAGCAGTGGAATATCCATCGGCAATAACAACAATAATCGAGCTATTAGCCAACTGGTAAAAGTAATCGCCAGAGGGATGCCTTTAAGGCTAGGTTGATTGGTCCAGGTTTGTACTGCGGTTAATAAAAAACCGCATACAATGGCCATGGCAAAGCCAAACAATAATTCATGGGGATGCCACCATAAAGGCAATACATTTGCCCAAAAATTACTATTAAATAGGCTGTATTGCGGGGTAAACCAGCCCATTAACCATAATGGGATATACAACATTGCCAGTGCTGCGCCACCTAAGAAAAAAGGCCTAAAAGCTAAGCGCCAAATAGCAGCGGTTTTTTCTATTTCTGCTGGGTCGTCAATATTGAGCATAGTAATCAAGCCTTTTTGTGGACGCACTTAACATGCATTTTAAATATATGTTTATGATATGTTGTTCTGCAGCAAGCAGCAATCTTTAAAGTCATCGATGTTAAAAACCGATTTAAAATTGTGATCCCACGCAAAAAAGATTGCTCTCAATGACCAACAAACTTACCTGATTTAAATTTAGCTTAAGAAACGATTAACAGTCGAAATTGCTCTAACATTTAATCAGTGCATTGAGATGGTGTAAATGAATATTATAAAACAGTGACTTATGAAGGGATATTATCTGGGAGTGATATGACAAATTTCAGCGAGTCCTGTTTGAAACAGGACCCAACTTGAAAAGTTTAACGGGGTTAAATTTACTCGTTTGCAAAATAAAAACCAACAGCGGTCTTCATTGAGCGAGTTATCGCTTTAGCGAACTAAGCACTTCAATCGCCCTTTTGCGTGCCATACTGTGCTCGACAATGGGAGTCGGATAATCTGACATTGTCGGCACTGCAAACAAGTCATCACCGTTTGTGAAGCTAGGTTGGTGAATTTGCTTTAAACTTGTCGCGGCCAATTCTGGAATATAGTGTTTTATAAAGCTCGCATCTGCATCAAATTTGCTGCTTTGATTCATAGGATTGAACACCCTAAAATAGGGCTGAGCATCGCAGCCCGTACCAGCAGACCATTGCCAACCGCCATTGTTGGCAGCCAAGTCACCATCGATAAGGTGCTGTCGAAAATAGCGCTCGCCCCAACGCCAATCCACCAACAAATGCTTAGTTAAAAAGCTCGCCACCACCATGCGCAAACGATTATGCATCCAACCGGTTTGATTTAACTGCCTCATTGCGGCATCAACAATGGGAAAGCCGGTTACGCCGTCACACCAAGCTTTGAACTCTTGGGGATGATTACGCCAATTTACTTTGCTGCCATTTTCATTAAAGTTTTTGCCTTTAGACAAATCAGGAAATGCCACTAACAGGTGCCGATAAAACTCACGCCAAGCCAACTCATTCACCCAGGTTTTAGCAGGACTAGTATCATCCACTAATGCATCTGGAAAACGGTTCAATACTGAGGCGAGACATTGGTTAGCACTAATCACCCCGATGGCTAAATAAGGCGATAAACGGCTGGTACTGTCTAAGGCAGGAAAGTCTCTTTCTGCTAAATAATCCTGTAAATTATTAGCGCAGAAACGGTCTAAAATGCCTTTAGCGGCAGCCTCGCCTGCAAGCCAATGCTGACTAGAGACTTTGGGGTAATCAAATGCAATTGTCTTTGGAGCCTTAAGCGCAGGCCCCATAGCCGCTGGCACTGCCACAGGGGCAATTCGCCTAGATGACACTATCTCACGCCAGGTTTTAGAAAAAGGGGTAAACACCTTGTACATCTTGCCTGCAAGATTAGTGACCTCCCCTGCAGCAACAATGCAATCTTGAGCGATAAACTGGATAGGTACACCAATATCAATAAGCTGTTGATCGCGTTTACGTTCATTAAACTCGGGTTCCTGGGTGGCAAATACCTGATCTATTTGATTATCGATTAGGTATTGCGGCATCCAGTCCATAACATCGTCGAACCAAGGTAAGGTTATCACCTCCAACTCAACCCCTAATGCAGCTAGACTTTGGGCTAATAGGTTGACATGGCGCTCAATAAAATCCACTTGAATCGGCGCGACATCATGACTTTTCCACTGCTCAGTGCTGGCAATAAAAATCGCTTTAACTTGACCATTTGTTTGACGAGCCAGCTCAAAAGCTTCAACAACACTATGGTTATCAGCAAGACGCAAGTCTTGCCTAAACCAAATTAAGCTATTCATTAATACAACCTCTTAGCTAAAATCTTGTCTGGTTTACACCAACCGCAGGGTTAATACGACCACGTTTATTACAACTTAGTAAGCGTATCGCAACCTCAGTTCTTCAGGATGCGGATTTAGGTATACCTGCCCTTCAATATATGGCGTAGGGTATTCACGTAAATAATGGTTAATCAGGGTTATTGGTACCAATAATGGTAATAGCCCTTCACGGTATTTCATTATCGACTCGGTAAGCTCTTCTTTTTGATCTTTAGACAGATGCTTTTTGAAATAGCCCTGAATGTGCTGCAAGGTACTGGTATGGTTTTTTCGCGTCGCTTTGATCTTTAACGCCGTCATAAAGCCTTCAAAATAGGTTTGTGCTGTGGCCTCAAGATCATCAATCTGCGCTAAGATTGGCCCTAAATCACGATACCATTGTGGGCTGTGAGCCATTAATAGGTATTTATAACGGGCATGAAACTGCATGAGTTTGTGCTTAGTCCAGCCTTCAGCTTGCAAGCAATGCCACTCATGGTAAGCATAGACGCGGGTAATAAAGTTCTCTTTTATCAAAGGATCATGTAGCCGCCCTTCTTCTTCCACGGGTAAATGGGGATAGGTCTCCATTAATTTTCTGGCATAAACTCCCACACCAGATTTAGTGCCATTATTGGTACCGTATTTATACTCAATCACCCGCTCCATACCGCAGGTTGGCGATTTAGCGCAGAGAATATAGCCACCAATAAAGTTGAGTTCCTTAACCCGCTTTTCACTAAACTCAGCAAGTTTGTCGGTAACATCGATACTACCATCTGCACTTTTAACAAAAATTTTATCACCATCAATTTCTTGGCGAATACTTTTGCGTGGCGCGCCCATACCTATGGCCATTTCAGGGCATACGCTGATGTAATCAAAAAATGGCGCGAGATCTTTATTACAATAATTTGAGTTTTTATGGCCGCCATCAAATCTTACTTTTTGCCCTAACAGGCAACTACTGATACCTATCTGAATTCTCTCAGGTTTAAAGATTTTTTTATTCACTATACAACTCCTTGTGGCGACTACTTATGGCGTAGAAATATTTACGATTACTATCATTAAATAGATCATCTTTTTTTATTGATATTAGTCCTGAACTCAATTTAAGCAATCACTCTTTTGCAGTTAATTTTCAAGAAGTTCTGACTAAGGTTAACAATGCTAAGGTAAACATAGAAGTATTGTCCCACCCCATAAAAAAAGGGCTACGCAATATCTGCATAGCCCTTCTAAAAATGTTTTTCGCTTGAGTTAATACGCCTCGCTTTAAGCCGAGTGTTTTTGCCCAAACTTCTCTAAGCCCCAAACTAAGCTGATACCAACAATTAGACAAATAATCGCAGCGGTTAATTGAGATGGCTCACCAGTTATTTGCTCAAACTGCATTGGTGATAAGTTTTGCTCTGTGAGTGCCACCAGCTCACCACTGGAATTTTCACGCCAAGTGAGGACTTCTTTCCATGGCCAGATTTTACCTAAGGTGCCTAACATTAACCCAGTTAAAAACATCAGTGTTTGATCATGAAACTTACGTAGCATGGCTGAAAGCACATGACTAAAGCTCAGTAAGCCCACAACACAACCACAGGCAAAACAAGCCAGCATTAAAATATCAAAGCCTTTGGCTGCAGCTAATACGGCTGGATACATACCTAATAGCAACAGAATAAAACCACCTGAAATACCTGGTAAAATCATCGCGCAAATGGCAATGCAGCCAGATATAAAGAAGGTAAAATAACTCACTTCAAGCTCAATGGGATTAAGCACTGTGATAGCCCAAGCAAAGGCGACACCTAAGATAAATAATGCCACTTGGAGCAAGTTAATCCCTTTCACTTGCTTAAGCATATGAACAACAGAAAATAAAATCAGCCCGAAAAAGAACGACCATACCGGTATAGGATGATTAGTTAACAACCAAGAAATGAGTTTTGCCAGCGTGAAGATACTGGTTAGGATCCCGCCAAACACACAAACCAAAAAAGGGCCATTAATGTGCATGAAAGCCGCTTTAAAACCTTGCTGCTTAATAATGCCAAAAAGTGAAGGATTAATTTTACGAATCGCATCTAATAACGGGTCTAAAATGCCCGTAATAAAAGCAATTGTGCCGCCAGAAACGCCAGGTACAACATCGGCTGCGCCCATCGCCATGCCTTTGAAGTAATTTAATAAATGATGCAAAACCAATCCTTATTAATAAAATGAACACACCTTAGAGGTGAGAAATACAAGCTTAAATACCTGATAAAACCTTATCTTAAAGCCAGCCGATAAACATCTTATGTTGGACGTTTATAAACTGAAAGTCATGTGACTTGGTTAGCAGTAAGACAATATAAAACAAATTATACCTGCACTAAGCTCAGTGAAGGAATATATCTTTTATCAATATCATTCGCTTATGTGCAAGCCGTTACAAGGATGTTAAACTCAAGCCCCAAAAACTCATCTGACCAGATAAAAATAAAACCAGATGGCTGAAAACAACATTAATCCTACGTTTAGAATCATTAAAGGACTGCTATGAGTCACGATAAACCCAATCACGTATTAGCCTTGTATCACAAAGTCACTAAATACCCTTTCGGTAATAAAATATTCTCAATGATGGTATCAAGAACAGCGCCCTACTTTGCTACCGTGCGCCCTCTCGTGACCGCATTAAGAGTGAACCACTGTGCTGTTTTAGTTAAAAAACGTCGCGCGGTACACAACCACATAAAAACCGTGCACGTTATTGCTATTTGTAATGGTTTAGAGATGGCCATGGGCGTGATGGCAGAAGCGTCTATTCCAAAGCATTTACGCTGGATCCCAAAAGGCATGTCGGTTGATTACAGCGCCAAAGCAGGCACAGATATTTTATGTGTTGCCGAAGTCACCCCAGAGCAATGGCAAGTGGGCGATATGTTAGTACCGGTTAATGCCTATGATACTGAAGGCAAAGTGGTTGTTCGTGGCAGCATCAAATTATGGATTTCAGAAAAACCCGCTAAGTAGTCTCAGCTAACAGTCTGTATCAATTTTAACCGCAGGCTGTTAGTCTTTTATTACAATAATTAATCAACAAAGATATGAACTCGAAATGGATCCTTCAACTCATATTAATCGCCCTAATGCATTAACCTCAGATACACTTCAACAGCCACCACCAGCGTCATTAACCATTAATGAAAGTCACGGTAATCGCAATGCCAATATGGATGCCCTCAGAGGCATCGCCATTATTGGTATTTTGTTCATGAACATTTTTTTTATGAACAATAGCTTTTATGGCTATGCGCAGCATTACCCTCAAATTCAATCAGACATCATTTTAGAAGTCTTTAGTAATTTCTTCCTTGAAGGGCGCTTTATTTCGCTGCTATCTATCCTATTTGGCGCTGGATTATATATTCAATATAAGCGCTACGAGGCGGCTAGTTTAGTGGCCTACCCATTATTAAAACGGCGCATAATATGGCTTGCAGTATTTGGTTTACTCCATGGCATTTTTATTTGGGGCGGCGATATATTACTCAGTTATGCCTTTAGTGCATTTTTAGCCCTGAATTACCTCAACGGCGATATCACCCAGTTAAAAAAACGGGCTAATCAATTTATTGTTGGCTCGCTGCTCGTTATGGCCTTGCTGAGCTTGTTAGTAGAGCCAGAGTATTATTATCGCGGCTCTGAATTCCACCTTCAGCAGCTGCAAGCATGGTCTGCAAATTATAGTGACATAGTGTTATTACAACTTAACCAAGTCGGTTACATGTTACTGATTATACCGTTAACCTTAATGTGGTTTTTAGGGGGGCTAATGATGTGGGGAATGGCACTTTATCAACAAGGGGCATTTGAACATGGATTAGAGCGGACAACCTTAATCAAGTGCGCTATTGCGGCCATTATATTATCAAGCCTAGATAGCCTGTTAAGCTTCAGTTCAAACGCTATTTTAGTTGAGTTTTCAGCAATAGTGATGATGCTAAGTGCAATTCCTATGGCGTTGATTTACTTACACCTTATAGTAAAAGTCTGTCAAAATTCCACTCAAGTGCTCGCGCCTTTTCAAGCTGTGGGAAAGCTGGCTTTTAGTTGTTATATTTTACAATCCATCATAGGTGTCAGCCTATTTCGTTATCTTATGCCTGAGCTTAACGCCAGCCTTGATAGAGTTGACTATATCTTAATTGCACTTGGCTTAAGTGGGCTGCAATTGCTGTTAGCGCCGCTTTATTTGCGCTATTTTAGCCAAGGCCCGCTAGAGTCACTTTGGCGTAAGCTGGTTTCAAAAAAATGACTGGGTTAAAAACTAGCTGTTAAGCTGATATTTAAAATGAAAGTTGATACTTTGGAATAAAAGGATTCATGACACTGATGAAAATATTTGCACTAATCAGCTTATGCTTGATGGCACTCTTTAGTTATAGCATTTGGCCATTTTTGGCAATTTATGTTGCCGCGATAAACCTGTTAAGCTTTTTGATTACATGGCTTGATAAACGCGCAGCAGCAAAACAAACATGGCGAACACAAGAGCGCACTTTACACCTTTTTGCGTTACTTAGTGGCTGGCCTGCAGGGCTTTTGGCTCAACAAACATTTAGGCACAAAACCCAGAAAACACCTTTTAAGTGGATTTACCTCTGCAGCATAGTTATCAATATATTGGCTTTGGCGGGCTTGGCTTACCTGCAATATCAAGGGCTTTAACTGTGCTAAAACTTATGTGGTATGTTTCTAAACCGCTAACTAAGCTCTTTGGGTTAAAAATCATGATTTAGCCGTTAAAAAAACGCCGCTGCACTTTACCCACTGCACTTGGGTGAGTACCATTCATTTATTGCTAGCAACCATAAGAAGAAGTTATGAAAATCATTTTGTCCGTTTGTGTGATCGCAGGGATCATCTTTTACTTTTACACGCAATCAAACAATGAAAAAGCCTCGAAAGAGAACATCATTAAAGGCAATGCTTTCTTATTAGAAAATGAAAAAAATCCAGATGTCGTTACCACCTTGTCAGGGCTACAATATGAAATAATGCATAAAGGTGATGCAACTGAGCATCCAAAAGCGACTGACACAGTGACCGTTCATTATCACGGCACACTTATCGACGGTACGGTATTTGATAGTTCGGTTGAACGTGGTGAAAGTATCGACTTCCCACTAAATCGGGTTATTCCTGGCTGGACTGAAGGGGTGCAATTAATGTCAGTGGGCGATAAGTTCCGCTTTTTTGTTCCTAGCAGCTTAGCTTATGGCAATCGCTCAGCAGGTAAAATCCAAGGCGGTTCAGTACTCATTTTTGAAGTTGAGCTATTAGCAATAAACTAAGAATGAAATCAGCTAAAAATCTACTCTGACTAAAGATCACAATTTAAGTGGCTAAGTTTAGACGGCTAAGTTTAGACAACTAAGTTTTAGCGACTAAGTTTAAGCCTCTAGGTTTAAGGTTTAAGGTTTAAGGTTTAAGGTTTAAGGTTTAAGGTTTAAGGTTTAAGCGCCAGAAAATAAAAATCCCTTATAGCCAAGCTACAAGGGATTTTTTATTGGTTCATCTATATTGTTTATCGCAACTCACTAAATAGTGATGTCGATATCTAGCTTAGCCCAAATGGATCATCAATTGATTTAGCCGGCTGGGTGAACCACACAGCGCCAGATTCAGTCATATAAAAATGATCTTCGTGTCTAACGCCAAACTCACCTGGTACACATAACATCGGCTCGTTACTAAAGCACATTCCTGCTGCTAGCTGGGTGTGATCGTTTAGCACTAAATAGGGCCATTCATGAATATCTAAGCCAATTCCGTGTCCGGTGCGATGGGGTAAGCCTGGCACATCATAACCTGGGCCAAAACCTGCATTAACGATTACTTCTCGAGCCGCTTTATCAACACTTGCACACGTTGCGCCAATAGTCGCAGCAGCAAACGCCGCCAGTTGCGCTTGTTGCTCTAAATTCCATAATTCACGTTGGCGCTCACTTGGCTCACCAAATACATAAGTGCGGGTAATATCTGAGTTATAGCCGCCTAGCTGACAACCGGTATCAATCAATACCGTGTCGTTTAAATCCAGTGTTTTAGGCGACTTAACCCCATGGGGGTAAGCGGTATCTTCGCCAAACAATACAATGCAAAAATATGAACCTGCTGGCGCGCCAACCTTGATGTGGGCTTGATGGATAAAATCTTCCACTTCTTTGGTGCTAATGCCTTCACGTAAGATACTGGCGGCAGCAATATGAACCGCTAAGGTCATGTCCTTAGCTCGTTGCAACAAGGCCAGCTCCGCTGGCGATTTAATCATTCTACAACCGGCAGTGATGCTTTTGGCATTCACATAATTGAGTTGTTCATTGGCGCTGCGAATACCATCAAAAATAAAGAAAGCGCTGGCTTCATCAATGCCCACCTTGCCAGCATTAATGCCTTTATTTGCTAGCATGTCGGCAAATAACTGAAAAGGGCTTTCATCTTCTTGCCAGGTATTCACCTTGCCCTTGACGGCCATATAACCTTGTAAGGTATCAAGCTCAAATGCAGGGGCAATATATTCAAGCTCACCGCAGGCAGGAATAATCGCCCCAACCATACGCTCGCTAGCATACCAGCGAGTACCGGTAAAATAGTACAGGTTAGTGCCAGCATTAATGTAGATGGCTTCAATGCCTTGTTGCTGCATTAATTGCTGTGCTTGGCTAATTCGCTGTTCAAACTCTCCTACCCCAATAGCAGCCACATCATGGGTCATATCTGACAAACTCGCTAATGCTTGTTGTGGGGTTTGGGTTCCGACTCCGACTGTCATAGTACGCTCCGATAATTAATGCTAGATAAGCAAATTTTATTCTATTAGTGATCCGATAATCCGCATAGTGTAAACTTCAACCACAAAATGTATACAATATAAATTATCAATTGTATTTCAACATTACACTCGCTGCGGTTACCCTGCAGATGATGACTATCGTCAGCGCTTTGTTTGAAAATAAACCGCCGTTGCGATAATCGCTTTACCTTAATAAGACTGAATCAATCAGCCACCTCCAATGGAGCAACCATGCCAGATACGATCACTCAGCGCCTTGACGCCATTCGCCAAACCATGTCGCAACAAAATCTCGATGCTTTTATTATTCCCCGAGCAGATGAATACCTCGGTGAATATGTCCCTGAGCGCAATGAAAGGCTGCATTGGGCTACTGGTTTTACCGGCTCGGCGGGCATGGCTATTATTTTAAAAGACACGGCCGCTATTTTTGTTGACGGTCGTTACACAGTGCAAGTGGCACTGCAAGTTGATGCGCAGTTGTTTAGTTATGAAAGCCTAACGGATACGCCGCAAATTCAATGGCTGATTGATAAGTTAGCTCAAGGTAAACGTGTTGGCATAGATAGCCGATTACATACCTTAGCTTGGTATCAACAAGCACAGCATCAATTAACAAAAGCTGATATTAGCTTAGTGTCAGTTGCTGAAAACCCAATTGATATCCATTGGCAGCAACGCCCAATGCTACCAACAGAGCCCATTACCTTATTTAGCCATGAGGGCGCAGGCCGTAATAGCCTTGATAAACGTCAACAAATTGGTGACATCATTGCCAAGCAAGGCGCCGATATGGCATTAATTGCCGCTTTAGACTCATTCTGTTGGTTACTTAATATTCGTGGCAACGATGTGCCAAGATTACCCGTCACCTTAGGCTGCGCGTTACTCAATGCCAACGGTGATATGACCTTATTTGCTGATAGCAACAAACTGCCCCAAGGCTTTGCTGAGCATGTGGGCGCTGGCGTTGAATTTAAAGATGAATCATTATTAGCTGAAGCGCTTAAGCAACTTAACGGTGTAAAACTGCTGGCAGACCCTAATACCAGCAATGCTTGGACCCAGCTAACCGCAGAGCAAGCGGGCGCCATATTAGTTGCGGGCTCAGATCCTGTCGCGCTGCCAAAAGCACAAAAGAATGCCGCCGAGCTTAGTGGTATGCGAGCATGTCATATCCGTGATGGTGCAGCAGTAAGCCGTTTTCTTGCTTGGCTTGATATGGAAGTTGCCGCCAACCGTCTTTATGATGAAGCCCAGCTTGCCGATAAACTGGAATCATTCAGATTAATTGACCCACTGTATCGTGAGCCAAGCTTTGATACCATTTCAGCCACCGGTGCTAACGCCGCTATGTGTCATTACAATCATAATGACGCCACGCCAAGTCAAATGACCATGAACAGCATTTACTTGGTAGATTCTGGGGCGCAATACCTTGATGGCACCACAGATGTCACCCGTACTATTGCCATTGGTGACGTCAGCGCTGAGCAACAAAAAATGGTCACCTTAGTATTAAAAGGTCATATTGCCCTTGATCAAGCCAAATTCCCTAAAGGCACATCAGGCCAGCAGTTAGATGGCTTTGCTCGTCAGTACTTGTGGCAACATGGTTTTGATTATGACCATGGCACAGGCCATGGCGTAGGACATTTTTTAAGTGTTCATGAAGGCCCGCAGCGCATTGGTAAAAACGTGAATGGCGTGCCATTATTGCCAGGTATGGTGTTATCCAATGAGCCGGGGTATTACCGCGCTAATGAATTTGGTATTCGCATTGAAAACCTAGTGGCTGTGCTCCCATCACCAAGCCTAGTTAATGCTGAGCGTGAAATGCTGGAGTTTGATGCCTTAACACTAATCCCTATTGATAAGCGTTTAATTGATAAATCCTTACTCACTCAAGCTGAAATTGATTGGTTAAATCGCTACCATCAAAAAGTGTTTACCACCTTATCAACTATGCTCACAGGTGATGACCTTGCATGGTTAACTGAGGTAACGACTGAGCTTTAATATAACTCAGTCATTATCCCCATACTTGCCCAATTTTAAGCCATTTAAATTGGGCATTTTTGTTTTCAGAGCCCGTTTCTAATTGCCATAACGTCGCCATAATCATGCCCTAAAAACTGACCACAAAACTTAGTTAAGAATTAATCAAAAAACTTTGTTATACTCCGCCGCCGCTGATCCATTAGCGAACTTTAAAACCCATGTTAAAATGACATGCTAAGTCGTTTTGGTACTAGCACGATGAACTATACTCAGGCAGGTTGAAAACTAATATTTTTAGTTAACTAGCCACTGAACTGTTGAATGACGTGATAATGATAGGAACAAGATACCAATGAAATTTGAATCTTTTAGCTTCGCCCCAGAAATATTAAGTGCGATCGCTGATTGCGGGTATAAAACTATGACACCCGTTCAACAACAAGCTATTCCAGCAATTCGTCGTGGCCAAGATGTACTTGCCAGCGCCCAAACCGGTACTGGTAAAACAGCCGCATTTGCATTACCTATGCTGCAAAAAATGGTTGAAAACCCACGTGAGTTACAGCATTCAAATACCCGCGCGTTAATCTTAACCCCGACGCGCGAGCTAGCTGCTCAGGTTGCTGACAATATTGCTGATTACAGCAAGAACATCAACATGGAAGTACTGACCATTTATGGCGGCGTAAAGCTGACTAGCCAAGCGCAAAAGCTTAAACGTGGTGCTGACATTATTGTAGCAACCCCAGGGCGTTTACTTGAGCATTTAAACGCATGTAACTTAAGCCTTTCAAATGTTGAGTTTTTAGTCCTTGATGAAGCTGACCGTATGCTGGATATGGGCTTTAGCACCGACATTCAAAAAATTCTTCAAGCCGTGAATAAGCAGCGTCAAAACTTATTATTCTCAGCCACCTTCTCAACCTCAGTTAAGAAGCTTGCTAACGAAATGCTTGAAAAGCCAGTGGTCATTACTGCTGACAAACAAAACACCACCGCAGATACCGTAAGCCAAGTGGTTTATCCCGTTGAGCAGCGCCGTAAGCGTGAATTACTATCTGAATTGATTGGCACTAAAAACTGGCAACAGGTGTTAGTCTTCACTGCCACCCGTGATGCTGCAGATAAGCTAGTGAAAGAACTTAACCTTGATGGTATTCCGTCAGCTGTGGTTCATGGCGAAAAAGCCCAGGGCAGTCGACGCCGTGCATTACGTGAATTTGTTGAAGGTAAAGTACGTGTGCTAGTTGCAACCGAAGTTGCCGCTCGTGGATTGGATATTCAAGATTTAGGCTATGTTGTTAACTATGACTTACCATTTCTTGCTGAAGATTATGTGCACCGTATCGGCCGCACCGGACGTGCAGGTAAATCAGGTACCGCAATTTCATTTGTGAGCCGCGAAGAAGAGCGCACCTTACATGATATTGAAAAATTAATCGGTCAACCAATTCGCCGAATTACTGCGCCAGGTTATGAAGTTGGCAGCCGTGAATTACTGTTAAAGCAAATTCAAAAGCGTCGTAGCTTTGCGAAGAAACAACAACGTGCTGATAGCGCGGGTGAGCAAGTTGTCGGTGAGCGTAACATGCAAGGTCGCCGCGTAACGGTAGGTAAATCAACCAGTACCGTTAAGTACAAAAAACTGAAGTAATCATCCCTTTATTATTTCAATATTAAGGCGCTATTAGCGCCTTTTTTTATGCCTAAAAATCAATAAGTAACTCATTATTCGCTTTAAGTAAGTTCGATGAAATAAAAACTGTGGTGATCAGGTCTAATCATTGTCGCCGTAACAGCGAATATTATAACCAGTATAACTCGGCGATAAGAAGTGCCAATTAGGGCGCTCACTAAGATCATCACTTTAATTGAATATGGATTTCAGCATGTTAAAAAAACTTATATTAGTCGTCGCAATGGCCTTATTTAGCTTACCTTCAATGGCTAAACCTATTGCTAGCGATGAATACCACGTCATGCCATTAATGAATGGACAACAAATCCCGAACCTTGACCTTAAAGATGTTGCCGGCAGTAAGGTTAACCTACTAGCATTAACCGCAGCTAAGCCCACTATCTTCTTTTTCTATCGTGGCGGTTGGTGCCCATTTTGTAATGTTCAAATGGGCCAACTTAAAGCTATTGAGCCTAAATTAATTGAAATGGGTTTTCAGTTAGTGGGGATTTCACCTGACTCACCCGCTAAACTTAAAGCCTCAATGAATGACAATAAACTGGATTACCTATTGCTATCAGATGAAAATATGACCGCATCCCAAGCATTTGGTATTGCCTTTTATACCAGTGAAAAAGTCACTAGTATGTACCGCGCCAAGCTCAGTGTTGAAAATACTCTTTGGACCACACCTGCAGGTGAGCAGCGCTTAGTCTTACCAGTGCCTGCAGTTTATCTGGCAGATAAAACCGGCTTGGTACACTTTCAATACATAAATCCAAATTATAAAGTGCGCCCCGCACCTGAGCTTATCTTAACCGCGGCTAAATTACTGCAAGGGCAATAATTTGCAGCAGCAATAACTCGCCTTTGCTACAATAGCCTCGCCGCACTTCCCATTTTTCTGCGGCGGAGTTATTTATGCAAAATACAACACAAGCACCAACATACAACCAAGCGATTTTGGCCCTAGCTGAAGCAGGGATTAAAGCCTTGCAAGAGTCTGCATTAAAGCAAAAAGCCAAGCGAACCCCAGCCCAAGAAAGTCATTTTCTGTGTGCATGGATGGTGGAGTCATTACGGGATAAGCGCTTTCCTAAAATGGTTGCAGATGATCTCAATAGCTGGATCCGTATGGCTCGCAGCCAAGGCGCTGGCGCCATGTTACCGCAGCTACTGCAACGTATCGCAACTCAATACCAACAAGTGCTCACCACCACCTTATCTGAAAAAGGCGCAATCGATGCGCTTATCGAGCATTTAGATAGCAACGAATGGTTTGTTATTACTGATACTGCGTTTTCAGACTCAGGTGCCAAAAAGCTCAAACTGGCGGGTAATGGTCAATCGAGTATGGTGATTTGTGAACATCAGCTGTCGCACTATTTTGATGTAGATAGACTCATTAAGCCTTTAGCTATCTATGTGCGTGGTGATGAGCAATATTTTGCCGAGCAAGCGCTCAATAAAGGGCTATTGGTTAGCCAAGGTAATAAAAAAACCAGTCTTATCAAACATCATAAAACCTATTTGGTATACCCAAACAACCAGTTATCAGAGTTATGTTTATTAGTAGAGTCGCTGGCTTAACTCGCTAATTAACTGCTGTAACGAAAAGCGCTAACTTAATGTCGGCGCTTTTTTTTGTTTCTGGTTGGGTTTCTTAAAGAATTTTAAGATGATGTTTAGCCAAACATTTTAGAAAAGGTTTTAGAAACGGCTTTAGAATGGGTTAAGGCTATAGCCTTGCTCCGCCAAAATAGCATGGGCCGTCATTGCTGATAACGCCATTTCAACTCCAGGCAATAATGCTTGATTACTAAGGTTGTAATACGCTGCGCTTTGACCACAAATATAGACCTTCACCCCATATTCAGTTAATTGCTGTACCAAGGCTTTATTGGCATTTTCGATGGGCGCAGCTAAGCCGTGTTGCTGGCGATAATAGCCATCATCAGCTAAGTCCCCAACGGCACTGCCATGTACGACCATAGCTAAATTAATATCTTTAGATTTAACCCCTGCAGCCTCATGCATATTAATAAATCTAGCAAGGGTATTTAAACTGCGATTAACCTCACCAACCTTAGCCGCTTTGCTCATATCAAAAGCGA
Organism: Shewanella sp. 3_MG-2023; assembly: GCF_030548765.1. Classification (NCBI taxonomy): domain Bacteria; kingdom Pseudomonadati; phylum Pseudomonadota; class Gammaproteobacteria; order Alteromonadales; family Shewanellaceae; genus Shewanella; species Shewanella sp. 3_MG-2023. The sequence goes on from NZ_JAUOSH010000001.1 coordinate 162,171, forward strand.
TATTAAATTGCATGCCTTTTGGCAAGGCCAGTTGGCTGTCAATTGTCGCGATTTCGCCATAGCCTTTTATCACAGTTCCAGCTTTAAAGGCCTCTTTTCCTGCCATAGCAGCACTAGAGGTTACCAATAGTAAGCTAACCATCAGCAATTTGAGACTTGATATTTTGTGCATCTTTTATCCTTATTGATTGCATTATGACAAAGCTATCTTGAAACGCTGCATTTAGCTATAATAGCCCTCAAATTTTTACCCCTGTAAATAAATTGCTCAGGGGTATCAATCTCAAAAGCTGCGTAATCAAGTATCAATGCTTAACCGCCAGCTTATCTTAGTCGTATGTGTTGCTTAGCAAGCTAATGTTAAGCCGCCAAACTCAGGAGTTTCCATGGCTCGCCAAGTCATTTATACCTTTAAAGGTAAAACCAAAACAATCGCATTCAGTTACGATATACATCATGACCTATACGAAGCTGCGGCTGAAGCTGAAGGTATTGATTTAACCAACTTCTTGGCTATGGAACAGCAAATTGCAATGACCTCTAAAAAAGGGGCTAAAGCAGAAAAAGATTACCGTAAAACCGAGTTTGCCCGTTTCGGTTTTAGTAGCATCAAATTTGTTCGTGATGATGACGAGCAAAGCTAACAGTCAAAAACTAACCGCTAAGAGTTAAGAGTTAAGAGTTAAGAGTTAAGCGCATTTGTATTAGTGGCATCACCAATTATTAGTGACAACAACAATAAAAGGATTTACATGATAAATTCAGACCACGCTAATTTCCCTAGAGCCAGCTTTATCCGCCGCTGTGGCGCCATAATATATGACTCATTATTGGCTGTAGCCGTATATATGGTTGCCGGTGCCATTGGTTTTGGCCTGTTTGTCGGCCTTACCAGCAGCGGCGTTATTTCAATGGATGGTTACGAGCACATTGCAGATGCACTGCATCAAACCCCACTGTATAAAGGTATTTATCAGTTATGGGTCGTACTTTGTGTCGTCGCTTTTTATGCCTTATTTTGGAGCCGCGGCGGTCAAACATTAGGGATGAGAGCATGGCGCTTAAAAGTGCAGCACCCTAATGGACAAAACTTAAGTTTTGTTACTGCGCTTGCCCGCGTGGTGTGGTCACTGGCTGGTATTGGTAACTTATTTATTCTTATCAATCCTGATAAACAGGCCCTACAAGATAAAATGACCCAATCAGAAGTCGTAGTACTGTCGGTTGAAGCGAACCAAATGCGCAATTGGCGCGGCGCTTAAACTAGCGGCACAAACTAGCGGCACAAACTAATGCCATAAACTAGTGCCATAAACTAGTGCCATAAACTAGTACCATCAAAGAACACGCCGTAATCCTATGGGTTACGGCGTTTTTTATTGGTGCTGTAGAACATCAAGCCGCTAACATGGCGCAGCGATTTGGGCTAAGGCTCAAACTAAAAGCAGAACTAGAGGTAGAGGTAGAGGTAGAGGTAGAGGTAGAGGTAGAGGTAGAGGTAGAGTACAGCAATAAAACCCTGGTTGATGTGGTCAAGTAAATTGATGTGGTCAAGTAAATATAAAAAAATCCCAACAACTAACGTCATTGGGATATTTATTATTGCAGACTTGCCAGAAGCAAGCGCCCTATCAGGCAAAGGCTATTTTCTGATGAAATATAACGCGCCAATACTAAAGAGTAGTGGTGGCATACCTGCACCTATATAGGCGGGTAAGCCATAAACAATACTCATAGGGCCAAATATCTCACTACAAATATAAAAGCTAAAGCCAGCGACCACGCCAAGCAAGACTCTTGCGCCCATTGTCACGGTTCTTAAGGGGCCAAATACAAATGACAGTGCCACTAAAATCATCACTGCTACAGTAATTGGCTGCATAATTTTACGCCACAAAGCCAGCTCATAACGACTCGGATCTTGCTGATTAGCTTCAAGGTAATCTAAATAACCCACTAGACCTTGAATGCTTAACGCTTCAGGTTTTACTGACACCACACTTAATTTATCAGGGGTTAAGGTAGAGTTCCAAATTCGCTCTTCTTGGTATTCGAAGCTAATCTTGTTATCAGTAACTATGGTATTTTTAACATCAAATAAGCGCCATACATCATTAGAAAATTTAGCGCTTTGAGCCTGAGTCATGGTGGTTAACTCTAACTGATCATTAAACTTATAAAAGGTCACTTTATTTAAGGTGTTTATGGTTTCAACTTCACCAATATTGACAAATAAGTCACCGTCTCTTGCCCACACGCCTCGATGAGATTTGATCAGGCTACCACCAGAAACTTTGGTTGCTTGTAGCTCTTTGGCCGTTCTTTCTGCAACAGGTGCACCCCACTCGCCTAAGGCCATTACAATGATCATCAATGGAATGGCAGTTTTCATCGCTGAAATCGTAATTTGCAACCGAGACATACCGGACGCCTGCATTACTACTAATTCAGAGTTCGATGCCAACATTCCCATACCAATCAGCGCCCCAAGTAATACTGCAATGGGGAAAAACAACTCAATATCACGGGGGATTAAGTAAATAACATAGATAATCGCATCAAACATAGTGTAAGCACCGCGGCCAACTACACGTAGCTGATCAACCCACTTAATGATGCCCGACAAGCCAGTTAAAATAAGTAAACATAACGCCGATGTGCCAATAATCACTCGGGCAATATAGAGATCGAGTATCTTCATACTGCCACCTTCTTACGTTTAAGTAATTGCAGTAACTTAGCACCACTTGGACGCTCTTTACCCAGTAAGAGTATACCGATAATAAATGCGGAGCCATGGATCCACCACATGCCTAATACTTGTGGGATGACTTCATCCTCAAGCGCTTTACGGCCGGCAACCATTAAGCCGAAATAGCCTAAATAAAGTAAAATCGCTGGGAACATTTTGGCAAACTTACCTTGCCTTACATTCACCCGAGCCAGTGGCACTGCAATTAAGGTCATGAGTGGAATCGCTAAAGGCAGCGCTAAACGCCAATGGAATTCTGCTGCTGCTTCAGGGCCTGGCGTAGCAAGTAACTGATCAACCGGTAAAGCTGAAAGCTTACGACGACGTTCATCCACTTCTTGCTCTTTAATTTCCATCTTATAACCACCAAACTCAATCATTTGATAGTCAAGATTATTCGGGCTACCTTGATAACGGGTACCATTATCAAGTTGTAATTGCTGGCTACCAAACTTATCTTCCACTACGCGGCCATTTTCTGAAACCACAATATTAGTTAAGCCTTTTTCGTCTTCAGGATCAGGTAACTGAGCCACAAACACTTTTTGTAATTCGTTAGATTTAGTGATTTTTTCAACAAACAACACAGCTCGGCCATTAGGGCTAGCTTGAAAGCGGCCTTGGGTAATTGCTGCTAAACCGGCTTCTGACTGTGCCTGTTCTAGCACTTGATTTTGTCTTTCTTCCGCCCATGGACCTACATAAACCGATAAAATACCAGTAAACACTAAATTTGCTACCGCCAAAAGCAAGGTCACACGGGTGACATACCACTCACTGATCCCGACGCCATGAAGCACCACCATTTCATTTTCGGCATACATTCGCCCATGGGCGAGCAATATCCCTAAGAAAAAGCTCAGCGGCAACACCAAAACGGTTAATTGCGGTAAATTTAGCCCCAATAACGTCAGCACTAAAGACGCAGGGAAATCACCATCAGAGGCATCTCCCAGTACTCGCACAAATTGCTGGCTAATAAAAATAGTTAACAGCACCAAAAGTATCGCAAATTGGGCTTTTAAAACTTCAACGATCAAGTATCTAAATACAATCACAGGTAGGATCCACAGTCTAAAACTTGTCTTTTTGCTGGTATCAGAGTAACTTCACTATTAAATGTCTGCTTTTAGCAGTTATTGATAGTTTTCTGACCAGCGCGTGAGCTTCTTTAAGTGTAATTCATTTAGCTGATATAGCAGAAAATTACCAAGGATTTATTTCCTTAAAGGTTTGTAAATATGGCCTAACAGGCCGAATTAAAACATTATCTAATAAATATAAAAATTTGTCTTTAATAATCTAGGAGTGCTCATGGAGTTTAGCGTAAAGAGCGGCAGCCCCGAGAAACAACGTTCAGCTTGTATCGTTGTCGGTGTATACGAACCACGTCGTTTGTCAGGTATCGCAGAGCAGTTGGATAAAATCAGTGAAGGTTACATCAGTAACTTGCTTCGACGCGGTGATTTAGAAGGCAAACCTGGACAGATGTTATTATTGCATCATGTTCCCAATGTGCTCAGTGAGCGTGTTTTGTTAGTCGGTTGTGGCAAAGAGCGTGAACTTGATGAGCGCCAATACAAACAAATTATCACAAAGACTATCAATACCTTAAATGAAACGGGTTCAATGGAAGCCGTTTGCTTCTTAACTGAATTACACGTTAAAGGCCGCGATACTTATTGGAAAGTACGCCAAGCAGTTGAAACCACTTATAACAGTTTATATAGCTTTGATGCTCTGAAAACCCGTAAAGGCGAAACCCGTCGTCCGTTACGTAAAATGGTATTCAATGTCCCGACTCGTCGCGAGTTAACTCTTGGTGAACGCGCTATCGACCATGGAATGGCAGTATCATCAGGTATGCACTTATGCCGTGATGTTGCCAACATGCCGCCAAACATTTGTAACCCTGCATACTTAGCCTCTCAAGCACGTCAAATTGCTGAAGTTCATGACAGCCTTACGGTTTCAACTGTGGGCGAAGAGCAAATGGCAAAACTCGGTATGCATTCATACCTTGCTGTAGGGCGTGCTAGTGCCAATGAATCTATCATGACAGTAATGGAATATAAGGGCGCAGTTGATGAGACTCAAAAGCCAATCGTCCTTGTTGGTAAAGGCCTTACCTTCGATTCTGGTGGTATTTCATTAAAGCCGGGCGAGGCCATGGATGAGATGAAATACGACATGGGCGGCGCTGCCGGTGTTATTGGCGCCATGAAAGCCTTATGTGAAATGAAGCTGCCAATTAACGTTATCGGTATTCTTGCAGGTTGTGAAAACATGGTTGCGGGTAATGCTTATCGCCCTGGTGACATCTTAACCACTATGTCAGGTCAAACTGTTGAAGTGCTTAATACTGATGCCGAAGGCCGCTTAGTATTATGTGACGTGCTGACTTATGTTGAGCGTTTTGACCCAGAATTAGTGATTGATACTGCCACATTAACTGGTGCTTGTGTCATTGCTCTGGGCAAACATGCTTCAGGTTTATTCTCATCTCATAATCCACTTGCCCATGAAATACTCAATGCCGGTGAGCAATCAGGTGATCGCGCATGGCGCATGCCGATTTGGGATGAGTATCAAGAAATGCTTGAAAGCCCGTTTGCTGATATGACTAACCTAGGTGGTCGTCCAGCAGGGTCAATCACTGCAGCTTGTTTCTTAGCGCGCTTTGCTAAAAAATATAACTGGGCACATCTTGATGTTGCCGGTACAGCTTGGAACAGTGGCGCTAATAAAGGCTCTACAGGTCGTCCAGTACCAATATTAAGCCAGTTCTTATTGAACCGCGCAGGAGTTGAGCAAGGCGAGTAATTGACTTTTGTTGCAAATAGTTTGTTGCTAATAGTTTACTGTAAATAACAGGCAGTAACCTAATAAAAGGCGAAGTAGTTACTTCGCCTTTTTTATCCCTCTTGTTCGAAGGTTTACATATTTTAAAACCGCAAAAACAGCTCCCTTTGAGTAGCAAGCAAACCGATAAGCCTGACAAATAAATGCGAACACAAGGATTGCTAAAATTTCAGCAGATTTCTATTCAATTAAGCAAAATTAACTCTCCTGCACCCTAGCCCCAATCGATGCTTTTAGTGTAAAATTCGCCTTTACTTCATCAAAATTTAAAATAATGTCAAAGACTCTGTTTTACTTAATGCCAGCAATCAATACCCAAGCCAGTGCGCTTGAAAGCGTATACCTTGCAGCATGTCAGATTGCAGAACGGCATTATCGCCAGCAGCAGCTTGTTTATATTCACTGTCAGAATAAGCAACAAGCCTATGCCATTGATGAATTATTATGGCAATTTGAGCCAACAGCATTTGTTCCCCACAATTTAAAAGGGGAAGGACCGATAACAGGTTCACCTGTCGAGATTGGTTTTGATAAATTAGGCGCCAATAAAAGTCGCCAATTACTGATAAACCTTGCAGACCAAGTGCCAGCATTTGCGGTTAACTTTCCGCATATTATCGATTTTGTTGCTAATGATGATGCGCTTAAACAGATTGCCCGTATTCGCTACCGTGAATACAAGCAATTGGGCATTGAGCTTACTACCACTGAGTTCACTGGCGTTTAAGTCAGTTGATTCGTTAACAATACCAACTATTAATTTAGATTGAGAAAACAAAAATCCCATGGAAAAAACATATAATCCGCAGTCAATTGAGCAATCTCTATACCAAAATTGGGAAGAGCAAGGCTACTTCAAACCACATGGCGATGAGTCAAAAGGTAACTATTGCATCATGATCCCGCCACCAAATGTGACGGGTAGTTTGCACATGGGTCATGCATTCCAAGACACCATCATGGATACGTTGACTCGCTACCAGCGCATGAAGGGCAAAAACACCCTTTGGCAAGTGGGTACCGATCACGCAGGCATTGCAACCCAAATGCTGGTTGAGCGTAAAGTCTTTGCAGAAGAAGGTTTAGGTCGTCACGACCTAGGCCGTGATAACTTTATCGAGCGCATCTGGGATTGGAAAAATGAATCAGGTGGCACCATCACCAAACAGCTACGTCGTTTAGGCGCTTCTGTTGATTGGGATCGTGAACGTTTCACAATGGACGAAGGTATGTCTGAAGCCGTACAAGAAGTATTTGTACGCTTATATGATGACGAGTTGATTTATCGTGGTAAACGCTTAGTCAACTGGGATCCAAAACTGCACACTGCTATTTCAGATCTCGAAGTAGAAAACAAAGAAAAGCAAGGTAGCATGTGGCATTTCCGCTACCCGTTAGCTGATGGCGCATTGACAGCCGACGGTAAAGACTACTTAGAAGTGGCCACCACGCGTCCAGAAACCATGTTAGGTGACAGCGCCGTTGCGGTTCATCCAGATGATGAGCGTTATCAATCACTTATTGGTAAGTTCATTCTTCTGCCAATCGTTAACCGTCGTATTCCTGTTGTGGCAGATGACTATGTTGACATGGAGTTTGGTACCGGCTGTGTGAAAATCACTCCAGCTCATGACTTTAACGATTATGAAGTCGGTAAGCGTCACGCCCTACCTATGTTCAACATCTTAACCATCAATGCTGACATTCGTAGCGCTGCAGAAGTGGTAAATACTGATGGCACCGCAAACACCGAATTAGATAACAGCTTACCTGAGCGTTATGCCGGTCTTGAGCGCTTTGCTGCACGTAAAGCCATTGTTGAAGAGTTCGACACCTTAGGTTTATTAGGCAAAATTGATCCTCACGGATTAAAAGTGCCATACGGCGACCGCTCTGGCGTGGTTATTGAGCCACTACTTACCGACCAATGGTATGTGTCAGTTGCGCCTATGGCTAAAACAGCCATGGAAGCGGTTGATAACGGCGACATCAAGTTTGTGCCACAGCAATACGAGAACATGTACAACTCTTGGATGCGCGACATTCAAGATTGGTGTATCTCACGTCAACTTTGGTGGGGACATCGTATCCCAGCTTGGTATGACGAAAGTGGCAAAGTCTATGTGGGTCGTGACGAAACTGAAGTTCGCACTAAACATAAGCTAGATGACTCGGTTGTTTTACGTCAAGATAACGATGTATTAGATACCTGGTTCAGCTCAGCGTTATGGACATTCTCAACACTTGGCTGGCCAAAAAATACTGAAGAATTGAAAGCTTTCCACCCAACTGACGTGTTGGTCACTGGTTTTGATATTATCTTCTTCTGGGTGGCGCGCATGATCATGATGACCATGCATTTCATCAAAGATGAAAACGGCAAGCCGCAAGTGCCTTTCAAAACGGTATATGTCACTGGACTTATCCGTGATGAAGCCGGTAATAAGATGTCCAAATCTAAAGGTAACGTATTAGATCCTTTAGACATGATTGACGGTATCGATCTTGAATCACTTGTTGAAAAACGTACCGGCAATATGATGCAGCCCAAAATGGCCGCTAAAATTGAAAAAAGCACTCGTAAAGAATTCAGTGAAGGTATTGAAGCACATGGCACCGATGCACTGCGCTTTACTTTAGCTTCAATGGCATCAACCGGTCGTGACATTAACTGGGACATGAAACGCCTTGATGGTTACCGCAGCTTCTGTAACAAGATCTGGAACGCATCACGTTACGTGTTGATGAACACTGAAGTGCAAACTGAAGATGCAGCTGACGATGCTATCGGCGAAGCATTAGATTGCGGCCAAATCTTGGTTGATGGCAAGCCAGGAGCAATGGAATTGTCGCTAGCTGATCGCTGGATTATCGGTCTGTTTAACGAAACCGTTAAAACCTACGATGAGCACATGGCCAATTACCGTTTCGACTTAGCGGCTAATACTATTTATGAGTTCACCTGGAACCAATTCTGTGACTGGTACCTAGAGCTCACTAAGCCGGTAATGCAAAACGGCACCGATGCACAACTGCGTGGCACACGTCATACGCTGGTTAATGTACTTGAGCAAATGCAGCGCCTAATGCACCCAATGATGCCTTACCTCACTGAAACTATCTGGCAGCGCGTTAAGCCGCTAGCAGGTGTTGAAGGTGATACCTTAATGATTGCGCAATTCCCTGAGTATGACGCAACTAAGGTAGACGCGCAGGCAATGGAAGATCTTGAGTGGGTTAAGCAAGTCATTACTGCTGTGCGTAACATTCGCGCTGAACTAAACATTGCCCCATCTAAGCCACTTAACGCCCTACTTCGCGGCGTGAGTGAGCAAGATAAGGCACGTTTAGAGGCTAATCAAACTTTCTTCAAGACACTAGCTAAGCTTGAGTCTATGACAATTCTTGCTGATGGTGAAACTGCCCCAATGTCGACTACCCAACTTGTCGGTGACATGGAGCTATTAATCCCAATGGCAGGGTTGATTGATGTGGCTAAAGAAGTAGCCCGTATCGACAAGCTACTTGAAAAAGCAGCTGGCGAGTTCAAGCGCATTGAAGGCAAGTTATCTAACCAAGGCTTTGTGGCTAAAGCCCCTGCCGCCGTGATTGAAAAAGAACGTGCTAAGCAAGCTGAATATCAACGTGATATGGATAAGCTTGCAGAGCAAAAAGCAGAACTTGCTAAGCTAGAAGGCTAAGTAACAAAGCTTGGTTTATTTGCCATCTCGCTAAATAAACCCAAACTAAAAAGGCTATCAAGGTATTTGATAGCCTTTTTTAATGGCTAAAATTAACCCAAGCGATGAAAAGTATGATTGTTGAGCAGTTACAATAGATTGTAAAAACTTATCTCCATTAAGTTAATTACAACGCCACTGGCGGCTTATTCAGGCAAATAATACCTAAAAAAATGGTCAAAATGGCTTAGATACTGTATAAGCTTCGCCTCTAGATATTTTTCATCCATTTTAAGAGTCTTGAAGCTTTAGCTTATAATCACTTATCAACCTTAAGTTAGCTTCAAATGCCTTGGTTTACCACCTTGGTTCAAATACTCGACATTTAAAACGATAGGCAGGCACAACACATGTCAGATAAATTCTTTTTCAAAGGCCGTCAAACGCCAAAACCTGCCTATGGCGAAAGTGGTTACAACACCAAACGCCAAGCTAAACCTGGCACTGCAGCGCTTCCTTTACAGTTATCAGTTCAAACTGATAAGCGTAAGCTTGAAGTTGAAGCATTAGTTGCAGAGAGCAAACTAGTCGCAACTATTACTGTTAACAGTGACGTCGCTGAAGATATATTTGAACTTCTGGGTATTTTAAACAAGCCAACGGCAGTCACCGCAGAAGCCAAAATTAACCGTAATGACCCTTGTACTTGTGGTAGCGGTAAGAAATATAAAAAGTGCTGTGGCTAAGTCCTTTAAGTGACATCAGATTAATTAAAGCGAGCGATTAGCTCGCTTTTTTGTATAAAAAATCCCCCTCCGAAACGCAATTATCACATTCCTGCTCAGTAACTTTGGTAAATTTGGTTAATTTAGGTAAAGTGTCTGCCGACCTATTGTTAATAATAATAATCATAAGGGTGATTTATGAGTGAAAGTTCACACTCAGGCAACGACCTAAGAGAAGTGAAACAGCTGGGCATGTGGGCATCTATTGCCAGCTTAAGTTATATATTTTGGATTGTCGGCGGCATGGAGCTGGTGGAACGTATTGCCTACTATGGGGTAAAAGCCAGTGCCGGTTTATATGCTAAAACCCCTGCCTCAGAAGGCGGGCTGGGTATTAGCCTTAGTGATTACGGTGTCATTATTGCCATTTGGGCATTTATGCAAACCTTCATTCCAGTATTTACTGGCGGGATATCTGATCGCGTAGGCTACAAAGAAACCATCTTTGCCTCAACAGTAATCAAGATCATGGGTTACTTGGTGATGGCGATGTTTCCAAGCTTTTATGGCTTCTTGATTGGTGCAATATTATTGGCCGCAGGGACAGGGATCTTTAAACCCGGTATTCAAGGCACCTTAGTGCTTTCAACCGGACGGCAAAACACCTCAATGGCGTGGGGCATATTCTATCAAGTGGTCAATATTGGTGGCTTCCTTGGGCCTTTAGTGGCTGTACATATGCGTCAGTTATCATGGGATAATGTGTTTTACGCTTGTGCTGCCATCATCTCTTTTAACTTCCTATTTTTACTAGCTTATAAAGAACCCGGTAAAGAAGAGCGACTTGAGCGGGCCCGCAAAGTCAAATCAGGCGAAATTAAACAAGAAGCATTATGGCGTGATGCGCTTCATGAGCTTAAAAAGCCCGTTGTTATCTATTACATGTTGGTATTTGCTGGTTTCTGGTTCTTATTTAATGCCTTATTTGATGTATTACCTATTCATATTGCTGAATGGGTTGATACCAGCGTGATTGTCACCTCTCTATTTGGCCCTGAAGGCACCTCTAACGGCTTTTTCCAGTTTTGGTTAGGCCTAGATAATACTGGTACTAAGGTGATGCCTGAAGGCATGCTCAACCTCAATGCTGGTATGATCATGACCAGTTGTTTCTTGGTTGCTGCACTTACCGCTAAGTATCGTATTACCACTGCCATGTTAGGTGGTTGTTTACTGAGTATTTTGGCATTCGTGCTCATTGGCGCAACCAATGCTGCATGGATGATTGTACTGGCTATTGCAATGTTCTCATTCGGCGAAATGATGATTAGCCCGAAGAAAAATGAGTTTATGGGCAATATTGCCCCTGAAGGTAAAAAAGCCATGTACTTAGGCTTTGTGATGTTACCTCAAGGGATAGGCTGGACTCTGGAAGGCTACTTTGGGCCTAAACTGTATGAGATGTATGCCTCAAAAGAGATTTTCTCACTGCAGCTTCTTGCAGAGCGTGGCATGAGTCAAACAGATGTTGATGCAATCCCCCAAGGCGAAGCATTTTCAACCTTAGTGACTTATACCGGTGAGCCTGCACAGCAGCTAACAACGCTGCTGTATAACACCCACAGTATCGGCAATGCTTGGTATATTATCGCTGCGGTGGGAACAATTTCGGCAGTAGGAATTTATCTTTACGGTAAGTGGTTGTTTAAACTGCAACAGAGCTAAAGTAAATTTAAACAAAAAAGCTGACAAGGCTATTCATAGCATTGTCAGCTTTTTTATGGCGCTAATTTAGTATTACGCTGCTTTTAACGACGCTGGTGCTGCAGTGGTTTCAGCTTTACTTGCTGCAAATCTGACTTTTCCAACAGGCAAAATCACCCGGCCATATTCAGCATTCAGCACTTGCGCCATGGCAAAGTAAATGGCGCTTAAGCCACATAAAATACCTTCAAAGCCAGCAATGGTGCCAATTAGCTCGCTGCCGGTAAAATCTCGCGCAGCTAATAGGAAGAATAAAATAGTTAGCAAGCCAAAGACAATTTGCTTGGCTAATGGGTAACGCATAGAGCCAATAAACATAAAGCCAGTAAACATGCCCCAAAGCGCTAGGTACCAACCCATAAAGCTTGCAGGACTTGCCGCAAAACCCATTTTAGGCATGACAAGTAGACCAACTAAGGTTAACCAAAATAGCCCATAAGAAGTAAATGCTGTAGTGCCAAAGGTATCGCCACGTTTAAAGCACATGATGCCGACAATCACTTGGCCAATGCCGCCGTAAAAAATACCCATAGCAAGGATCATTGAATCAATTGGAAAAAAACCAGCATTATGAATATTAAGCAAAATGGTGGTCATACCGAAGCCCATTAAACCAAGTGGCGCTGGGTTTGCGTATGAATTTGTCTGCGGTGTCGACATTGAGTTCCCCTACAGGAAGTAATCAATTAAGTAAGTAGTGACGATAGTGTCGCCACACTAGATTAACTTTGGTTAATCTTAGCGCCGCGCATAATAATGTAACCGCAGGAGGCAATCAAACTAGCAACCAAGGGAGCTGAGGAATAAGCACACTAAACAATGCGATTAATTAGTGTTGCTTTTCAGCTTGTTAAATAAAAAAATGGCATTAACCCCTCAAGTGAACACCTGAAGGCTTGCCAGCTCACAAATATTGCCAACTACCGATCTAACTCACAATAAATCAGCATTAAAGCCTGCTTATAAGTAAACTAAAACACGCTAGAACGTTTAAAAATTGCACTGACTCACAAAAATGAATAATAACGCCATTGGGATCAATAAAAGGGTTAATGCAAACACTGAGGATAAAAAAGGGAGCCCGAAGGCTCCCAGTGGTTTATTTGCTATGAGAAGCAGGGGATCTCATAGCTGATGAAACATCTATTATTGCTAACTAGTGTGCCCCTCCAGCATGCATTATATCAATACCGTAAGTCTTACCTTCAGCATGACAAGTTGCACAAGATTCAACCGGCAGATTAGCAATTGAAGCTGGATCACCCTCAACTATCGCACCATTACTCTTGAAGTGAGCCATTGCTGAGGCACTTGAGTGAGCGTGACAAGTACGACATGCTTCAGCGGTTGGGCTAATGAACATTGTTGCACCAGCATCTACTGCAATTGCGCGTTTACCTGAAGTAAGACCACCATCTGCTGCGAATAAACTCACATCATCTTTATGACAAGCTGCACATTCGGTAGCCACTGCTGGGTAACCTTGTGTTTCCATATCAGAATTTAAGTGTATTGCAGGGAAGCCACGGTTATCATCCCAAAGACCTGAATGGAAACGGTGAGCGACAGTGAATAAGTCACGGTTGCTATAGGTTAAGCCTTCAATTGTTTCAAATACTGGGTCGCCATTTTCGTCAACTGCATCTGTTTTATATTCAACAGCCACATGATAAGAGCCACCCCAAGTGTCGTTATGACAACCTACACATTGGTCGAAACGTTCGTTACCGTAATGCTTAGCGATACCTAATGAAGTATGACAAGTATTACATTTAGCTTCATCAGCGGTTACCCGTGCAGGGTCGCTAAAGCGAGATATCGTTGCGCCGCTACCATCAGCATTGGCGAGATTCCAGTAAGCTGGCGCCATAGTGACTGCTACATAACCAACATCATATTGCGCTTCGCCGCTTGAATCTAAACACTCAATAAGCATGCCTTCTGAATCGGCACATACTGAGAAGCGTGGCGTTACAGAAATACTCTTTCCGTCTAGATTAAACTCACCTAATTGAGTCACCATTAACTGACCAGCGGATGCAACAACACCTTTTAGATTAACCGAATCACTACCGTAGTAAGTACCATCAGTGTCTATCCAGCCGGTTTTCATTTCATCGTATTTAGTAAAGTTAGTGAACTCGAAACCATCTTCAACGGCAACACCATCAATAGTGACATCAAATGTAATCACCATTTCATCCATGTCAACTGTTGCGCTTTCAGTGTAACTCACACTATTTAAAGCAATTTCAATTGAATCAGTGGCAATCGCTCTCGCTGCAACATTATGTGCTTGCATTGGGCTTAAGCTACCTGCGCCATGACAACCAGAACAGGCTGCATCACTTTCAGGTACGATACCTCTGTGGTTTTCACCAGTGGCTAAATCTACATCTGTATGACATGACACACATGCTTCTGCGTAGACATTATCATTCCATTGCATACCGTTATCATGACATGCGGTACATTGATTGATTTCTGATGGGAAGCCAATTTCGCCAAACATATCTGCAGCTTCACCTTCTAGATCGTCAATATGATGACCAGCGTGTAATGTGTGAATCATTGCATTCCAATTAGCGTTAAAGCCTTTTTCTGGATCGTCTTCACCGCCAGCATAAGCTGGGTTATGACAGGCTACACAATTTTCAACTTTTTGATAATTATGGTGGGCACCAATGTTAGCTATGCGGATATCGGTAGCTTCATACCCATCCATTTGAGTATGACACTTAATACAAGAGGCGTTAGACACTGAATCTTTTTCAGATACCGCTAGCTCACCCGTTGCAGGAATAAAGTCAACCGGAGTAGAAAGCAATTTATCTGCAATGCCTTCACCTGTGCTGTCTACAACATCATAGCTACGCACCATAACGCGATGTAAGTTATTGGCATCACCATCTGCAAGTACAACCGGTGCATTGCCTTCATGTTCCCAAGTACCTGTGTAAGTCCCTGGGTTTGCTTCATCTTCAACTAAGGTACAAGCTTCAACTTCTGCGCCGCCGCGGGCTTCTGCCATACCTGTTGGCGTACAATACATACTTGAACCAAATTCATTGGTTAGGGTATGGCTTTCCCACAATAGTGGCGCGCCAGTATCAGTGGTATTGGCCGCTTGATTCATCACATAAAGCGCTACTTTGTCTAAGCCACTAAAGGGCACATCTTCGCCTTTAGCTGTTTTGCCTGTTACCGTAAATTTGATAGCAAAATCATCACCTCCTACTACCACGATATCTGCAGGGGCTAAGCTCAACACAAAATCAGCAGCACCCGCTACTGTATCAACAACATTTCCCGCTGGTGCACCTGGTTCTCCTGGCGCGCCGGGTTCTCCAGGGGCGCCATCTTTACCATCATCTCCATCACTACAACCCGCTAGTCCAATAGCAGCGATTAACGCTGCTGCTAGAATCGACCTTTTATATGTTCTCATTATCGGATCCCCTATATAGGTATTTAAATCTGCTTTAGCAGTAACTTTAATATAAAAGATACCCCTTTAGATGTATCAAAAGAGTTTCATATATGTGACTGAAATTTAAAGATTTAGATCTTGCAATTTTACAAATCGAAGTTGGCAATTTCGATATATGAAATTTGTATAGGTTATTGAGTTTTATACTGATAATGATTGTTATTAACGAAACAGATTTGCGCTAAAAGAATGGTGGAAACAAGCATAAAAAATGCACAGTTCAAGGTGAATGACTCGACAGCCATAGCGCTTCTCTAGCCCATTAAAATGATATTCAGCGGCAGATTCCCCATCACAGGGAAATGGCTAAATAGCACATAAGCGATTTAGGCAGCGATTAACTTAAGCACTGAATTAATAATAATCTTTCTGCTGTCATCACAATAGCGACGGTATGAGGAGGTTCTTTCAATAAGGTGGTATTGCGGCGCGGCGCCATGGCCAAGCAATTTTTCTCTTTCGGTTTCCGGTAAGCTTTCAACACGTAGTGCATTAAAGTGATTTAACACTGCAGCTTCTGATGTGGCTATAAAGCTGAAACTTCGCATGGTCAACAAGTGACAAAACCACTCTTCAATGGAACTAACTCGACTGATATTAAGCGGCTCAATCCCTGATTGACGGCAGTAAATTTGGAAGAAATCTAATTTATCATTAAACCCCTTGGTATCGAGCAGCAAAAAGGGATAGTTAGCTATGTCATCTAAACTTATAGCATCATAGCCCCAAATAGGATGATTCGTTCTAGCCACAATCGAAGTGGAATCACTGTGACCGAGGCTTTCAGATAATAAATCGCTGGCGCTGGCTGGGCCAAGGTTAATCCCTAAATCAATGTCACCTTGGTGGATCAACTCTTCAGAATGCTCATTCCATATATGCATTCTGACTTTACCTAACTTATCCATTATGTCGTCGCTGCCAAGCGCCATTGAAAGTGAAGTCATAATGATGGGAGTTACCGCAATATTGAGCACGGTTGATGAATTAGTACAGTTACCTTCATGTACGATGCGTTCAATATTTGAGGCTGACTCGCAAAAACTACATATGGGCTGATAAAGGTGCTCTGCTAGCGCGGTAGGTCTTAACCCTTGTTGACGTCGATAAAATAACTCATCATCAAAGGTTAACCGTAACGCCGTTAAACAACGGCTTATTTTAGGAGCTGAAACGTTTAATTCTTTCGCTGCAAGGTTAGCAAAGCCTGTTTCATAAATAGTTTTAAAGACCAACAAACAGAACACGTCTAATTCGCTGATTTTCTTAAGCGCTTTGAAATCCATGCAATTACCTAGTAATAACCTTGTTAATATTAGGCTTAATCTAACATGGTTGTAACAAGTAAAACTTGATCAAGCCCAACCTTATAGAATTAATTTAAGTTTTTTTAAGGTTTTATAAGATTTACTTAAGATTGATTTCAGTTTGAGTGAGCGAGCGAAACTCCCCGACTAACAATTGCTTATCCAAGTTAATATTGCCCACCGACTCACGATGTAAACCAATCACCGGATTCCTGAAGCGGCCAAACATACGCTTAATTTGATGGTACTTACCCTCTTGTAACGTCACCCGTGCTTGATACTCTGAGATGATTTCAAGTTGCGCCGGTAAAGTGGTGATATCTTCAAAACCAAAATACATCCCTTGATTAAAAGCGCTGATATATGAGTCATCAATGGGATTTTCTAACGTCACCAAATACTGTTTGTTTACTTTGGTTTCAGGCGACATCAAAGCTTGCGACCATTGGCTGTCATTGGTAATTAACAGTAAGCCAGTAGAATTTAAATCAAGCCTACCAGCAATATGCATCATTTCAATATTGACGCCAGTTAATAGCGACAAGGCCGTGGGATGAATATCATCTTTTGTCGCGCTCACCACACCCACAGGCTTGTGTAACATATAGTATTGTTTTTGCTGGTTCTGAATAAAGTCACCATCAAGCATAATAGCGGTAAACTCATTAATTTGATGGTCCATCTCTTTACAAGTCTCACCATCAACATTGACCCGCCCAGCCAGTAAAATTAGCCTTACCGCCTTTTTAGGTAGCTGTAATTTTTTAGCTAAAAACTGATCTAAACGACTTCGTTTACTTTGCATTTATAAGCTCAATTTAAGTGATTTATTCTTATTTAACTAGTTAAAAGAATTAACTTATTACTAATCAATTTAGTGGATAGTTTGAGTTGGCAAACTAAATCGCATACCCTATTTGAGAGCGAATCTAAAAGGGAGTGATATGTTTTTGCAGCCAGTCTATCCGATTTTACAGCCAAATATGAGTATTGTAGAGCTAAAACAAGCCATTACTAATTTTGATATTTGGCTAGAGCAACAGATTAGTTGTAGCCCAATTACCGAGATCCTGACATTTCGCGCTCAATTTTTTGATAAACTTCTCAGTCATATTTGGCAAAAGTTTACTTTTGATATAAAAGAAATCTCTCTCAATGCTGTCGGTGGCTACGGCAGGCAAACTCTACACCCTTTTTCTGATATCGATATTTGTATTATTCATGACCACAACTTATCCACCGATGATGCCAATAAACTCAGTGATTTTCTGACTCAATTATGGGACTTGGGTTTAGATTTAGGCCATGCAGTAAGGCGCCTAGATGATACTTTTGTCGCCTGTAAAGAAGATGTCACCATCGCCACCACTTTACTTGAAATTCGCAATATTTGTGGCCATGAAAACCATCAACACCAAGTTATCAGCAAACTCTATGGCGAAAGTATTTGGAGTAGCGCAGCCTTTTTTGAAGCCAAGTTTAATGAGCAACAAGTCAGGCATCATAAAGCCCAAGGCACCGCCTTTAATATTGAGCCCAATTTAAAAAATAGCCCTGGCGGCATGCGTGATATTCAAACGATTACTTGGATAGCTCGCAAACATTTCTCCATTGACGATCTTAAAGATCTTCGTCGTCTTAATTTTTTAACTGCTGATGAATACGCAGAACTAATGGAGTGCCAAAACTTTATTTGGCGAGTGCGATTCTCATTGCATCAAGCGTCAAACCGCTCTGAAAATAGACTTTTATTGCAACATCAAGCTGAAGTCGCTCGCCTACTGGGATTTGGTGACAGCGGTAATATCACCATTGAAAAAATGATGCGCCAATTGTTTAGAGCAATGAAGCGTATTCGTGAATTAAACCTGATGTTGATGGCTTATTTCCAACGCGAGATATCGCCACTGAAACACAATAATTGTATCGATATCAATGACAATTTTGAGATCTTAAATGGCAAAATAAATGCAAAAAATCAAGATGTGTTTATTGATAGACCGCAGATCATGTGGATGTTTTATTATATTGCCGAATACCATCAACAAGTAAAAGGCATTACCCCTGAGACCTTAAGATTGATCAGGCAAGTACGTCGTCGTTTAATGGGTGATTTACAAGACTTTCATGTCTGCCGTGAACTGTTTGTCAAACTATTCAAGCACCCACAAGGCATGGGGCTGGCAATTACCTTAATGCATCAACATGGCATCCTTACCTCATATTTACCCCAATGGCGTGAAGTGGTTGGCCAGATGCAGTTTGATTTATTTCATGCTTATACTGTGGATGAACACACTCATAAACTGCTAAAAAACTTATATGCACTAACCCATGATGACATTAGTCACGATCACAAATTGGCCGCTGATATCTATGCTCGGTTCCAAGCCAAAGAAACCATTTTATTTGCCGCACTATTTCATGATCTTGCTAAAGGACGTGGTGGTGATCACAGTGAACTCGGCGCAGTAGATGCCAAATTATTTGCCAAATTCCATGGTTTAAAAAACTCACAGCAGCAATTAATTAGCTGGTTAGTGGAACAACATCTATTAATGTCCATCACCTCCCAGCGTATGGATATTCAAGATCCTGATGTCATTACTGCTTTTGCAAAATCCGTGGGCAGCCTCACTAAACTTGATGCTTTATATTGTTTAACGGTGGCCGATATTCAAGCCACCAATGATGATCTATGGAATGATTGGAAAGCCAGTTTATTAACCGACCTCTACTTTGCCACCCGTAAAGCCCTCAGGAATGGTCTTGAAAATGTATTGCAACTGCGCAGCGTGGTTAGGGAGCACAAACAAGAAGCCCTTAATATCATCAATGCCGATTCACAATTAACAGATGAACACCAAATACAGGCTCAATCTGCTGCTATTCAAAAACTATGGAAAAACCTGCCGTTATCCTTTTTCGGTAATGCAGAATCCAGTGAAATAGCAAAATACACCCTAGGAATACTTTCGCATCAGCAACAAGCTCAAGCAGATTCTGAATCGTTAATTATTGTTGATGATAGTAATGTCAAAGGCTGTAGTGATGTTTTTGTGTATACCAAAGACAGAGCAGGCTTGTTTATTTCTCTGTTTAATACCCTATCAACCTTGAAGATATCAGTGAAGCAAGCACAGATTTCACAAACTAAAGACGGTTACGTGGTTGAAGCTTTTAAAGTACTCGACTTTGACGGTAAACCGATTTTCAGTGCTCAGCGCAGCAAACAAGTCACCAGCAAGCTACGTCAAGTGATAGACAATAATGTAATGCCGCCGAAAAAGCGCCCTTTAAGACACACCCAAAGTTTTGATAACAAACCCACCATTGAATTTATTCACTCTAAAAAAGCTAACCGCACCTTAGTGCATATTTTAGCGCTAGAAACCCATGAGTTTATGGGGCAAATAGCCAGTGCATTCAGAGCACTAGAGCTTACAATTCATTCTGCAGCCATCAGCACAGTCGGTGAGCGAGCTGATAACGTGTTTACCCTTTCCAACCAATACGGTGCACAGCTTTCAGAAGAAGAACAAACCGATTTACAGGAAAAATTAGTGAAATCGATCACTTCAACCTTATAATTATCTCAATTAATGTTGTCAATGAGCGATACATGTCTACCAGCGAAACAAAAACAACAGCTTATAGCTATAGTGTTGAATATATTTTAGATCGATCTCATTTTGAAGAAACCTTCGATGAGTCAGTTGTCATTAATACCAGTCCAAAGCGTTACTTAAAATCTGTGGCATTTTTAGTCGCTGGATTTTTAATGACCATCACCGAGTTAAGCCCCTATGTTGCTTACTTCTTTATTGGTTTAGGGGCAGTTGAAGCACTGCAAGTTAGGTTTAATCGCGCTTGGTGGTTAATGAGGCAACTAATAAGTAAGTCAGCGAATAACCCAGTAAATTTAACCATTGACGATAACGGTATTCATTCAAAGTCGACTTATATTGATCATCATTTAGCTTGGGATGATGTTTATCGCATTGCAGAAACAAGCCAAGGTTTTTTACTCACAACCCAATTAACCAAGCATTATGTTTCTAAGCGCTGCTTAGATGACACTTGCAGTGATTTTATTCGCAAAAAAATGAACTAAGCATCTGTTTACATAACGTGTTAACACTTAGAGGAACAATTATGACTAAACCATCATTAAGTTTAAGTATTGTCGTAAGCCTTGTTATCTGCAGTTTTTTCAGCACAGATACCAATGCCAATGGAATACCAGCCCCTGAGGATACCGTAAAATCATTAACGGCGGCCTGTGAAAATATGGCCGCTGAAGAACAAATTGAAGCCATCGAAAAACAGCAATTTATTACCGACTGCATCAATGCTCAGTTAATTGAAATGGGCTATCAAAGGCAAGCACCGCTAGAGATTGAACAATCAAATACTGAACCAGTTGAGCAAGAATTAAATTAACGCCGTGACGCCTTTGGTTAAAAACGGCTTAATGTAAATTAATCACACCAGTATCAGTTTGTATCATTAAGGTAAAATCAGTGTAGCTAAATAATGAACAATGTTAACATTATGTTTATTGAAGTTTTATTGATTAGGTAGCAGCCTTAGATGTATCGATTATTGCTCATACTTACCATTGTTATTGCTGGTATCAAGCCAGCGCAAGCTGAAGACACCTGTCAAATTGATGGCGACTGCATTGTGGTTGGTCAATGGGATGTCAGTCTAGCTTTGGGCTGGGGCAATAAAACCAACCCAGTAAGTACCTATAAAGATATACCTATCTATGTCATACCCTCCGTCGCCTATTATGGTGAAAGCTGGTTTTTTGACAACTTCAATTTTGGCTACACCCTGGTAGAGCAAGAAAGTTTTACCCTTAATCTCGCGAGCAGTTATAGCGATGAACGTGCTTTCTTTTATCGCTGGGACCCATCAAACATTTTTTTACCCCAAGCCAGTAGCTTTGATGAGACGGTTGAACTCCCTGCAGCGGATCTCACAGAATCTAGAGGTATATCACAACCTGAGGTTTTAAATGAGCTTGAAACCAGACACTTCACTGTATATGGTGGTGTGGAATTTTTTTGGTACGGTAAATTAGGTATATTAAGACTCACCGCAGCCCATGATTTACTTAATGTTCATAATGGACAAGAAGCCAGTGCCAGTTGGTCGTACTCTTTAGCTCTTGATAAATTCCGCTTTGATTTATCATTAGAAGCTGATTGGAAAAGTTCGCAAGTTATTGCTTATTACTATGGTATTAGATCAACTGAAAATCTATACTGGAACACGCAATATCAGCCAGGTTCTGGCTGGAATAACGCGATTGAGCTAACGACACGTTATAGTCTTTCACAACGCTGGGATTTACTTTTAGCGGCACGTTACACCCGGTTAGCTGATGAAATTATTGACAGTCCAATTATTAATGAAAATTACTCTCGCTCCTACTTCATTGGAGCTGCATATAGGTTCTAATCTTGTTCAGTAAACAAGAATATAACCTCTATCACTTTTTCGGTATATTAATACTGATATTTAGTGCTTTCTGCGTCAAAGCTGATACGCTTGAAACGCAAGCACAGCTTTCGGCTACGCCTCATTTATGCCTCAAAGACGCTCAAAACAAACATTGCGAGATGGATATTGAGCTAAATTGGCAACTGAAAACTGACCAACTCATTTGTATTGAATCTAACTATCAAGCAATGAGTCGCTGGTGTAGTGATTCTACTGATGATCATTCATTGCAATTTTCAGTAAAAACCAATAAAGACATTCACTTTGTCTTGGTAAGTAAAAATAATAATAATGAATTGGCGGACGTAATCCTAAAAGTCACCACAATGTCCGAACCTAAAGTTCGCAGACGTTACCGAAATCCTTGGAGTTTATTTTAATGGCAACCCCCCCATCAACTCATAGAGTTCTGTTGGTAGAAGATGATATTCGTCTTGCCAACTTAATTGTGGACTACCTAAAATCACACGATATGCACGTTGAAGTTGAACGACGTGGCGATACCGTTTTAACACGATTGATTAGTTACAAGCCTGATATCATCCTACTTGATATTATGCTGCCTGGACTTGATGGATTAAGCCTGTGTGAAAAATTACCTGACTACTTCTCAGGCCCTATATTGTTAATGAGTGCGCTTGGCTCTCCAGAAGACCAAATCAAAGGCCTAGAATTAGGCGCTGATGATTATGTTGTCAAACCTGTCGACCCAAGCTTGTTAGTGGCACGTATAAACAACCTATTACGCCGTCAGGCACAACCGCCAAAACCAGAATCTCATTGTTTAAGCTTTGGTAAGTTAAGCATCGACCCGCATACCCAAGCGATTCGCTTAGGCAATACCGAGGTTGATTTAACTAGCCATGAGTTTGAATTATTGTGGTTACTGGCGTCACAAGCGGGGCAAGTATTAAGTAGACAATACATCTACCAATACTTACTCAATATCGATTTTGATGGTAAAGACAGAAAAATTGATGTGCGCATATCTCGCTTACGTAAAAAGCTTGGAGATAGTATCGAAACACCATTCAGAATAAAAACTGTTTGGGGACAAGGTTATTTATTCGCGCCTGAAGCGTGGAATAACTAATTAGGTCATAGAAGACTTTGAAAAGACTCTTCATCAGCCTATACCTATTACTTAGCTTAAGCTTTTTAGGTATAGGCTGGACATTAGATAGCCTCTGGCAACAGCAAGTCGATGAATACGAGAACATTGACTCGCCATTAATCGCCTTTGCATTATTATTGTCTTTGCAACCTAAAGAGCAGCGCTTAGCGCAGCTTAAAATCATTCAAAAGCAACACCCCTACCCGTTAGCTTTATTTGAAAAAGATGAAATTGCTTTAAGTGGCAATGTCGAATTCTTGGCCAATGAAATAGTCACCACCACCACAGATAGCAGCCACGAATTGCAATTTATTGCCGTGGGTGATCAAGTGTTAATGGCAGGCCCAGTAGATATCGATCCCCGCGGGTTGCTGCGTAATATTTTTACGATATTCTTTTATTTGATGCTGGCCTTTGTCGCCTTAATTTGGGTATGGCCATTATCCAAAGATCTCAAAACCCTTAAAAAAGCCACGCAAAACTTTGGTGAAGCCAAATGGGATACCCGTATTGAGCTCAATCCCGGCTCTCAAGTCGCACCGTTAGCCAACACCTTTAATGACATGGCGCGGCATATCAGTGATTTAATTGAAAACCAAAAACACCTCTCTAATGCCGTATCACACGAAATCAGAACCCCGCTAGCACGGTTAAAGTTTGCTTTAGCCTTACTACCACAATATTGTTTGCCCAATAGTGATGAGCAACGACGCCAGCAATTTCTTGATGACATGCAAATTGATATCAAAGAAATGGAAACCTTACTGCAAGAGCTATTGACCTATGCCAGCTTAGAAGTGCAACAAGAGCCCACATTAGAGCGCTGCGGCTTAGTGTCCATTACAGAAGAGCTGATCACGCGTTTAACCCCATTAAGCGATAAACCGATTAAATTTAAGCATATGTATAGTGAGTTATATGTGATGGCAGAACCACTGCTGATTGAGCGTGCGATTCAAAATCTTGTTACTAACTCCCAACGCTACACCCATAATGAAATTGTTGTGTCTTTGTCTGAAGATGACCAACACCTGCTCCTAACAGTATCTAATGATGGTCCCGCGATCCCTGAAGAAGATCATGAAAGATTATTTGAGCCTTTTTATCGCAGTAAGTCACAGCACCAAGGCAATAAAGGCCATGGTTTAGGCTTAGCCATTATCAAACGCATCATGTTGCGCCACAAAGGCGATGTCACATTAACCAGTGATGATGACAACACTTGTTTCACTTTAATGTGGCCAAAAAGTAAACGCGAACTAGCTGCAGAAAGCGCACATTAATCTCAATGGTTAGCTTAACGCTGAAGCTGACGATAGAAATAATGGAGATTGGCCGTTAGCGGCGCAGGCTGTAATAGACCCACCACATCAAACTCAATAATATTAATTACAGCTAAAGCCTACCTAAAACCACAAGGTTGCAATCACTAATCTAAGCTAAAATCAGCCAAATCAATGTTGTCATCATCAGTTTGTTCATCAAAGTCAAATTGTGGATTAGCCTGAGCTTGCTGCTGTTTTATCGCTATTTGATGGGCTTTAAATTTGGCATATTGTCGGCGGCGCTTTCGCTGCTGGCATAAGCGAATAATATTATGCTTTTGTGCATCAGAAAAATGCAGCCAGTTAAAACGCTCATCTCGATTTCTCAAACAGCCATTACAATATCCGCGCGCATCAGTTTGACACACACCTATGCAAGGGCTTGGGACGGAAAAAAAACTTAACTGTTCCATATTTAACTGACGTTTCTCTCCGACAAAATTGAAGTTTTATGCTTCTAACTTAGCATTAATTAACCAAAAAGCCATGTTCAGCGCTGGTTATTTGACCGACGAATTCTGTGTAAGATTGGTTTACTGCAGGCTTTTGATTTAAGCTGATTATTAATTCGCTCAAGAAAACATCCTATAACAAACAGATTCATTGATTAACCGGAGCCACTTATGCTATTTCGTGCGTTATTTACAATGTTACTTCTACTAGGATTAAGCGCCTGCCAAAGCACCACAGGAAAGTCAGACTTTGATACCAAATATGACTTTAGTCAGTTAAAACGATTTCATTTTATTGAAGTGTCAAATCAAGGGGATCAACTTAGCGCCGAGCGGATCAGAGCCAGTATACGTGCCAATTTATTAGCCAAAAACTTTATCGAGCAAGTAGAAAATGACTTAGCCGTGAGTGGTGAAGCCACTGGTAATGACATAACTGGTGACTTTGGCGTCAGCTACGCCTTTTTAACCAAGGACAAACCAAAAAGCTCAGGGCTTTCTATTGGTCTAGGTACTGGTACTAGTGGCAGTAATGGTGGTATTGGGATTGGTACTAGCATGGGAATCCCCATCGGCAGTGACAGCGCTAAAATCCAAGTGATTCAAATTGATATTATAGATTTAAAAGATAACCGACTCATCTGGCGCGGCACTGATGAATATGACTTTGAATCTGGTGGTAATGAAAAAGTCACTGAAACGACCAAAACCATTAATACCATTCTGGCTCAGTTCCCGCCTCAGGCTGCTGTAAAATAACAATTAATCTTATTCTTTATAAGTTGCTAAAATAAAAAGTCCGCAATCGCGGACTTTTTTATAAAAGAATAATCACATTATCACTAATGCCCTTCAGCAAACAGATAATTGAGCCAACCTTGCATCCGCAATAACACTTTACGAATAATCGAAACATGAGTGAAATGCTCGGTATAAATTGCCGCTTGCCCAGCTACACCTGCAGGCAAGCTGGTGCGTAGTTCATCGTCAGCTAACTCGATTAATACTAACACCCGGCCACGCTTAAATAACTCATTTGAAGAGCGCAGCGCACCGCCAAATTGCAGCTCACCTTCTGACATTGCAGGTAATACCTTAACGACTTTACCTTTATTTACTTGGCCAGGCATAGCATCAAGGATAATTTCCGCTTCATCACCTTCTTTTAAGCGCAGTAATGAATTTTGCCAAAATGCACCAGCAAAGTAGCGGTCTTCATCAGGTATAAATGTCATAGTGGGTCGCAGCGGAATAGGCACAGCCATCACCCCCGGACGCAACGCCATTTGAGTGACTATGCCATCAACTGGTGCTTTCACTTCGGTTTGTTCTAAATTAAAGATAGCGGCATCAAGTTCGGCTTTAACCACAGCTACATCAGTATTTACCCCGTCGATGTTTGACTCAAATGCCAGTCTAAAACGGATTTCTTCCGCTAACGCCGATTTAAAAGCAGCTTCTGCTGCTAAATATGATTGGCGTTTATTATCTAACTCAATTTCAGAAAATGGCGAGTTTCTACCACCTTTACGGCGACCTTCATCATAACGCTCAAAGGCAGATTTGGTTCTGTCACGATTAGCCTCTGCTTGCGCTGCGCGGGCAATCGCACTATCCCATGAGGCTTTTAATTGTGGCACGGCTTGCAGTGCATCTTCCAGTGCCGCTTCTTTTTGTTTAACGACAGCAATGAAAGGGGTTGGGTCGATTCTAAATAGCACTTCACCTTTTTTGACAGGGACATTGGGCTTAACATTGACTTCAACCACTAAGCCTTTTACTGCAGGATTGATTGGGATTGAAACGAAATATTCACGGGCAAACTTAGTATAAGGATGGTTATAGTTCATCAGTACTAATAAAGTACCAATTAATACTATTCCGCCTAACACCGCCGTTGGCACAGTCCATTTGTTGAGTGGGATTTTAAAAATTTTGAATATCGCCACACATAAAGCGGTATAGGTTAATATCAGTAACAGATCCATCGCTACGCTCCTTGTTCTGGCTGCGGTTGAGGTTTAACAGCATCGGTGACACTTGCTTGTTCCGATGGCGACTCAATAGAGATTAAACGCTCATTTAGGTCATTAACCTTATCTAACAATTCTTTCACTTCACCTTCCAACATAAGCTCTCGCTTCTTACCATCACTAAAGCCCCAGCCTCTATCTTCGCGGTATAAGGTTGCCCAAATCCATAAGAATGGCCAAATAGCGTGTAGGGTAAATAAACTGACCCAACCAGCGATATGCAAAGCATCCTGCTGTGGGTGATTACGCTTTTTAGCAATTTCATAGGGGATATCATGAATCGCGATAACACCGTAAAAAATAACTAATGCTACAAAAAACAGCAGCCCTAGAGCAAAATAATCCAAAAACATATGACACTCCTATCACAATCAAAGCAAAAGAAATAACAACCAAAATCAACAAACTGGCAACCTCAAGATAACACAAGGCAATAGCTAAAATAACCAATTAAAGTGCTTTATTCGCTATAAAAATAAGAGTTTTCACGTGATCTTTTACACACTTATCGGTTTAGCTAATCAATCAAATACGAATAAAAGGTAAACTGCCTCGGCTATTTTTTCCCCCTACAAGGTTAAATAATGAATAACAATGTCCCTTTCACCTTTGGTACCGCTGAAACTGACGGTGCAGTTAAAGCCATGCTGCTAGGTTGTGGTGAGCTTGGTAAAGAAGTCGCTATCGAATTACAACGCTTTGGCATCGAAGTTATTGGCGTAGATCGCTACCCTAATGCTCCAGCCATGCAAATTGCACATCGTTTTCATGTGGTAAACATGTTGGACGAAAAAGCATTACGAGACGTTATTGAATTAGAACAACCGCATCTAGTGATCCCAGAAATTGAAGCTATCGCTACTCAAACCCTAGTTGAGTTAGAAAAAGGCGGCATCAATATCATTCCAACAGCTAAAGCGACTCAGTTAACCATGGATAGAGAAGGCATTCGCCGCCTAGCCGCTGAAACCTTAGGTATTCCAACATCGCCTTATTTCTTTTGCGATACATTCGCTGAGTTTACTGCCGCAATTGAGCAAATTGGTCAGCCCTGTGTGGTTAAACCTGTAATGAGTTCATCAGGTAAAGGTCAAAGCGTGATAAAAACCAATGCGCAAATTGAACAAGCTTGGCAATACGCTCAAGAAGGTGGCCGCGCGGGTGGTGGGCGAGTGATTGTGGAAGGCTTTATTGATTTTGATTATGAAATCACCTTGCTGACCATTAGTGCTGTCAATGGCATTCATTATTGTGATGCCATTGGCCACAGACAAGAAGACGGTGATTACCGTGAGTCTTGGCAGCCTCAAGCAATGTCAGCAGCTGCACTTACCAAAGCGCAGCAAATTGGTGAGCAAGTAGTAACCGCGTTAGGCGGCTATGGTTTATTCGGTGTTGAGCTGTTTATCAAAGGTGATGATGTTTACTTTTCAGAAGTATCACCAAGACCCCATGATACTGGTTTAGTCACGCTTATCAGCCAAGATTTATCTGAGTTTGCTTTGCATGTTCGGGCTATTTTAGGCCTGCCTATTACCGAAATTAAGCAACATGGCGCAAGTGCCTCTGCGGTTATTCTGGCTGAAGGAAAGTCTGAAAATATTCGCTATCAAGGCGTTGCTGAAGCATTAGTGCAAACGGATACCCAAATTAAGCTGTTTGGTAAACCTGATATTGATGGTAGACGCCGTCTGGGTGTTGCCTTAGCCCGTGATAACAATATTGATAATGCCATAACGAAAGCCATAGCATCGGCGGCAAAAGTTAAGGTTATATTTTAGCTTTACACTATGATAACTCGCCTATTACCACGTCATAATTACGCTTTGTGACCTAGGTTAATGATTGCTCGCTGTAGACATAAACGCCTAACCTCAAGCACATAAAGTACTAAGGTTAGGCTTTTTATTGGATAAATTCGATGTGGTATTAACATCACCTTGAAAGGCTTATGAAGCAGTTAGCTGCTTTTTCTTTTAGGCAGTGCTCTACCTTGCAAATGAAATAACACTAAAATTAACATCCTTAATAAGGATTTAAGTTTACCAGCTTGCTCGAAACGCCCCGCTATCATCAACTTTTGCAAAACAAATATTTTACCGTAAACATTGGCAACCAGCTCATCAGAGCTTTTACCGATATATTTATCAAACTCAGGGTAATCAATAATGGCCTTGGCCAATAAGCTATTAGCAGTTAAACGATTAAAGTCATAACCTTGTATCATTGATTGCTTAAACACATCGACATCAATTCCTGCCACGATTTGATCAGCACTAAGACCCTGTTTTAGCCCTACAGCGATAAAATTGATATTGGCTTCAATTTCAAATAACAGCGCGCGTTGCTGGCCTTTATGCTTCTCAACCCGCGCATGCTCTTTTTCAAATACATCGTAAAGCGCTTTCCATAAACTCATATTGCACAAATATCCTTATTTGTTTTTCTGGCTAAGTTACCTGATTACATGGGCTGTTTTTTAAAAATTGCGCCACATTATCCACGGCAATATTTAACAGATTTTGCCTTGCCTCTGTTGTTGCCCAAGCGATGTGAGGGGTAATAATGGTATTTTCAGCCGCTAATAACGGGTTATCAGCCATTGGCGGTTCGCTTGAAAGCACATCAAGTGCAGCGCTAAGGCGGTTGTCATTTAACGCATCTGCCAATGCTACTTCATCCACTAAACCGCCTCGAGCGGTATTAACCAATAAAGCGTTAGGCTTAAACAACTCAAGACTTTGAGCATTGATCATTTTATCAGTGGCTTGATTAAGCGGACAATGCAACGACACGATATCTGACTGGCTTAATAACTTATTGAGCGTCTGCCATTGAACACCTGCAGGTAAATCCGTTTTGGGTGTCGATGTGTTAATTAACACATTCATATTAAATGCCAGCGCTAACCTTGCCACTTGTTGACCAATATCACCATAGCCAACAACCCCCATAGTTTTGCCTTTAAGTGATACTAAAGATGAAAGCGTAAAACAAAAGTCTCTTGATTGACTCCACTGACCTTTTTTTACTGCTTTATCATGTAAATCCACCTGCTGGGTATGTTGCAGTATTAAAGCAAATACCATTTGCGCCACAGCATCAGGGCCATAAGCAGGCACATTGGTTACAACTATCTGCTGCGCGCTAGCCGCTGCGATATCAACCACATTGGTACCTGTTGCCGTCACACCTATGTATTTAAGCTGTGGACATTGGCTTATCACCTCAGCATTGATTACCGCTTTATTGGTTAAAATTATATCGGCATCTTTGCTACGGGAGATAATATCTGCCGCCATAGTGTGTTCATAAACGCTAAGCTCACCCAGCGCAGCTAACGATGACCAATCTAAATCACCCGGATTTAATGTATGGCCATCAAGTACAACAATTTTCATGTTCGGTCACCTAATTAAAATTTAACCTCTAAACCAATATTGCCCTGCCCTTGCCACATGATATCGGCAGAAATATTCCACACACATTCATTGGGGCCGCAGAAAAAGCTATTGTTTGAGTTAACGAATGTAGCGTAGCCTCTTACATCGGCAAATAAGGCCACTTGAGAGGTAATGTCATAGGCTACGCCGCCGCCAAATCCCATTGAAAAACGGGTTTCAGTTGAAAAGTCATTGCTCGGTCGCATGTGCGTGACACCGGCAGTGACGGTAACGTAAGGTTTAACGCGGCCATTGGGGAAAAATAAACTTCCACCGACATGGAAATAATCAACATCAAGATCAGTAAAGACATCCGCACTAAAAGCATTGCTTCTCAAATCAGTTTTTTGCGTGCTATACAGAAAGTAGATATTACCTGGGTCTTTGGTCGTGACTCCTGCCATAAAGCCATAATGCTCAGATTCGGTTATTTTTAGCTTATCTGTTTGCTGACTATTCAGATCGCCAATGTCAAATTCTGTACTGCCAAAACTATAACCGCCAAAAGGAGCAACAAACACCTCAGCTTGAACAGAGGTTGCTAACAACGCCAAACTTACTAGACTCACAGTCGCTTTATATTGCATAGAAAACTCCCTTTAACATCACTTCTTAATGATGATTATTGTGTTTACCACCCCTGCGCTTATTTCATTCCTCGAGATGTTTTAACTGTTTCATAAGCAGATTGAATGTCTTGAGCTTTACTTTTTGCCAGCTCCATCATTTCTTCTGGTAAACCTTTAGCGACCAGTTTATCTGGATGATGCTCATTCATGAGTTTTCGATAAGCACGTTTGATTTCTTGGTCGCTGGAAGACTCCTGCTTACCCAATAGTGAATAAGCGTCTTCAAGCTGCATGTGGCTGCCATTAGCCGTTTGATGATGGTGAAACTCTGCCTGCCAACGATTAAGTAGCGCATCCAAATGAGCTTGGCCTAACCCTAACTCTTTGGCTATGGTTGATAAAATCTGCTTTTCTTTGCTATGTAATTCGCCATCAGACAGTGCGGTTTGAATTTGAATTTCAAGAAACATTTGTAATATTTCACGGCGACCTTGGGTCATCACTCGAAATTCGCGCAGGGTTTTGACTAAGTCGAAATTGGCATCGCGTCCATTTCTAAATGCTGTTTGCGCATCACGTCTTGCATCGCCAGTTAACTTCATTTGATCCATCAGCATAGTGGCAATACGAATATCCACATCCGTCACATGGCCAGAAGCTTTGGCAACATGGCCCATAACTGTAAAGGTTGTATTAAAAAACTCAGCTTGACGCTGATGCCCCTTACGCAGCATCTCGGCAAAACCACTGCGTTTATCGTACATATGCCCAAGCCAAAGCCCTAATAGGGCGCCGAAACCTTTACCAAACATGTAGCCGATAATAAAACCGAAAACCTTACCCCAAATACGCATTCATCTTCCTGTTGTTAATTTGTCTTACTGCTGAGCTCATCACTGTCTATGTCGACTGGTTATTTATGGCACATGTCGTCATGTGCTTACTGCGGCTTGCTTACAATTTACGTTTCTGCCGATATGGTGCCTGTTGCCAAGTAGTTTGTTAACAAGTCTAACCGCTCAATGGTACCTACATCACACCAGTAAGTACTGGTACGACTACCGATAATCTTTTTATCAGCCATTTTGTGACGTAATAATGGCCCTAAGGCTTGCTTACCAGCGCCAATGTCAGCAAACATTTTGGGATGATAAATCCCCATGCCTGAATAGGTTAGCTTATTGGCACCCGCTTGCGCTAATTGCGCTCCAATAATCGCAAAATCACCTTCTGGGTTATGCTGAGGATTATCAACTAACCATAAAAAAGCCTCTAATGCGGGTTCTGCTTTTAATTGCGCCATTGCCTGGGTGATATCAGGCAGTTCATCGATATATATATCGCCATTGATAACCAAAAAAGCTTCGTCACCTAATAGGCTTAAGGCTTGTTTAATACCGCCAGCAGTTTCTAAGGCGTTCTCTTCAGCACTATAGTTAATAGTGAGCCCCCACTGACTGCCATTGCCTAGCGCTTGTACTAATTTATGCCCTAACCAAGCATGGTTGATGACAACTTCTTTGATGCCAGCGGCGGCTAACTTTTCTAAATGGTAAACAATTAGCGGTTTACCCGCTGCTGCAACCAAAGGTTTGGGAAGTGAATCTGTAAGCGGTCGTAATCGCTCACCACGACCCGCAGCCAAAATCATGGCTTTCATATTTTAATGTCCATAAGGTTAAGCTTATCTGTGTATATTAACGGTAGCCGCACGAATATCATTGATCTGTCGCATCTGCAGTAAAATGCGTTAGCACCTTTTGTTGCAACCATTGACCAAAGTCTTGTAGCTCTGGGTATAAAGCGGCAATATCAACGATGTAACTAAGGGTAAGTGGAATATCCTTCAAATAACCGGCTTTGCCATCACGCAAATTCAGCCGTACAAAAATGCCGGCGGCTTTTATGTGGCGCTGCATTCCCATTAAATCAAACCAGCGCTGATATTGGCTAAAGCTTACACCATCATCAATTAATCCATGCTGAATACATAAATTAAAATGATCCATTTGAAGCTGATTAACCACAGCATCTGGCCATCTCACATAACAGTCTCGCAGTAATGACACCGCATCATAGGTAACTGGGCCAATCACCGCATCTTGAAAATCAATTAAGGCTAATTGTTGCTGATTTATGAGAATATTGCGGCAATGAAAATCACGGTGCATTCCGACACTAGGCTGCTCAATTGCATTGGCGGTTAACACCCCAAAAGCATTCTCGATAATGCCATGCTCATTTTCACTCAGGGTTAATTGCAAATGCTTCAATAACAGCCACTCGGTAAAAATGGCTAACTCTCGCTGCACAAAAGCGGCATCGTATTGCGGTAAATCCCCCTTAATGGTGGACTTAACCTGTGCCACTTGCGGCAATAACCCTAACGCTTGCTGATAAAAATCAATCACAGATTGGTCATTCAGGCGTGTTATGAGTTGCTCATCGCCTAAATCTGACTGCAATACAAAGCCGTTAATATCATCTTGTGCTATAACTTCAGGTACCTTTAATCCTGATTGTGCGTATGCAGCTGCTAGCTCAATAAAGGGCGCTATAGGTACCAGTTCAACAGGCGAATCAGAGACGATATACGTATTTGCTAAATGCTGAACGCGAAAATAACGACGAAAACTGGCATCACCACAAATGAGTGTTGGGGTGATATCTGTGTTGAAATGTTGACTTAACCACTTACTCAGTAAAATAAATCTTGTATCAGATAAACTCATCTCAATGGCTCTTATGTAAAAATTGCTTTATTATAGCCAACATAACATTTGGAAACAGCTAAAGATAAAATGTTAGCTGTGGCTCTTTTTTCAATTCATTTTGTCTAGACTAAGAATTCATAATCAATTATTAACATGCAGATCCGTTATTTCCTGGCATTAAGCCTGTTACCAAACCTAGTCTTGGCACAAGAGTCTCCTGAAATTGAAGAGGCTCAGCTTCAGTGTGCAGTGCAGGCCCCCGTTTCACCGTCAATAAACGACCGTGATAGCATTAGCAATATTTCAGCTGAAGATATTGTCATTATTTCCGATCGCTCTGAAGCAGCCATGGGCGATAAAGCCCATTTTTCTGGTAATGTCAGTTTCAGCCAAGGTAGTCGCCATATCAGTGCTGACGAAGCCATCTTAGATCAAAAAAATGAACAATTAGATGCTAATGGCAATCTGATTTTCAGTGATGAGCAATTTACCGTAACCGCAGATTCATTAAATGCGCAAATGCTGACCAACAGCGCCACCCTTACTGGGGCTAAGTATTGGCTTAATGGCCAACAAATTAACGGCGATGCTCAGCAATTAAAAATTACCGAACAAAACAATTTAGAGCTCAGTAACACCAATTTCACCACCTGCCCCCCTGGCGATAACTCTTGGCGCCTTGAAGCCAAAGAAATACGCATCGACAGCAGTGAAGAATGGGGTGAGATCTGGGATGCTAAATTACGCATAGCCGATGTACCGATTATGTACATCCCCTATATGACCATTCCGGTTTCAGATAAAAGAAAGTCAGGCTTCTTATTTCCCAGTTTTAGCACCAGTACCACCAATGGCGTTGAAGTCAGTGTGCCTTATTATTGGAATATCGCCCCAGAATACGACTTAACCTTTACCCCAACCTATATGTCAGCCCGTGGGTTTTACAGTAAAACAGAATTTCGATACTTAGCCGGTGAACAACAAAATGGTCAATTCAACTTTGAATTCCTTGCTAATGACGACAAGTTAGATAATAGCCCTGACCGTTACCTGTACCATTGGCGCCATCAAGGCGCAATAAATGACAATTGGCGTGTACAAGCTAACTTTACAGATGTCTCAGACAATAACTATTTCAATGATCTCAGTTCTGATGTTAATCGATCAACGGATAATCAGCTTTCACGTATTGGTGAAATTAGCTACTTTGAACGAGATTGGAACCTCGGCATGCGGGTACAAGACATTAAAGTTCTCGGCGAAGAAGAGAGCCCTTATCAGGTTATGCCTCAGCTGAACTTTAACTATCAGACTAATGATTTTTGGAATGGGTTAGATTTTAAATTCAATTCTGAGCTAACCAATTTTCAACATACAGAAAATGACTATGCCACGGCGACACGTTTTCATATGGAGCCAAGTATAAGCTGGCCGATACAGGGGCCTGCAGGTTCTGTGACCAGTGAAGTTAAATTACTGCAAACCCAATACTGGCAAGACAACAATAACAGCAATGATGAACTGGATGACACGGTTAACCGAACCATTCCTCAAGTGCGAATTCACGGTCAAATTAATTTTGAACGTCAGTTAGCCATGCTTGGCAGTAATTACAAACAAACCTTAGAGCCACAATTTCAATATTTATATGTCGGCTACGAAGACCAATCTAATATTGGGATTTATGATACTGCCCAGTTACAAGAAGATTACTTTGGCTTATTTAGAGACCGCCGCTTTTCTGGTTTAGATAGAATTGCAGACACCAATCAAATAACCTTAGGGGTTACAACGCGCCTCTTTGATGAGTCCAATGTTGAGAAATTTAAATTCAGCATAGGTCAAATTGTGTTTATTGAAGATAGTAAAATAAATAGTTATAACGACATAGAAGCGGACGCATCAACCTCTGTGCTTGCCGCTGAAATCGATGCCAATATGTATCAAGATTGGTTTATTAGTGGTGCTGTGCAATTTGATACTGAAAACGGTGAGAATAAGAAAAGTGAAGTCACCTTAGATTTTAGGCCCAGTAATGACAAATTATTACAGTTTAGCTATCGCTATGTGCCTGATTTGCTTAACACCAACACTAATGACAGAGTGAACATATCTCAAATAGGCATGCGCACCTCATGGCCAATAAGTGATGATTTATATTTTGTCGGTAACTTTTATTACGACTTAAATGAATCAAGAAATATTGAAACCTATACCGGTGTCCAATACGAATCTTGCTGCTGGGCATTGCGCTTAAGTTACCATTACCGCATTAAAACTAATTACGATGATGATTTAAATCCAAGTTTAGATACCCGAGAAGAGTTTGAAAGTGGTGTATACCTTAACTTTATCATTAAAGGCTTAGGTGGTTCTGGCCCCCTAGGTGTCGAAGACATGCTTGATGACGGATTATTTAACTATCGTAAACCACTTTACTTGAGGAATTAGCCATCATTTGTGGTAGATTGCTGAACCTACTGGAAAACAAACAGTCCTAATAAAAGATAACAACACTGTATGTGGTATATATTCCACTGCAATTAAAACTAAAAGTGCCAAGGATTTCGTGGATGAAACACTGTAAGAAAATGATTTTTGCTTTATTTACTTTGGCAATGAGCCAAGTAACCATCGCGGCGCCAGTTCCCCTCGACCGCGTATCAGTACAAATTAATGAGGGTATTATTCTTGAAAGTGAAATCACTCATATGGTGGCGTCGGTAAAAGCCAATGCGCTAAAAGCAGGCCAAGGCTTACCGTCAGATAATGCACTTCGCACTCAAGTTATTGAACGTTTAATTTTGACTCACTTGCAATTGCAAATGGCAGAACGTATTGGTCTATCTATTGGTGACCTACAGCTTGATCAAACCATTGAGAATATTGCTAAAGAGCAAAAGCTAACGGTTTCTCAAATGCAACAACAAATTGAAAACGAAGGCATGAGCTATGCGCAATACCGTGAGCAATTACGTGAAGAAATCACCCTAGGTGAAATCCAACGTATTCAAGTTCAGCGTCGTATTCAAGTCTCACCTCAAGAGATCAGTAACTTAGTTAAAATGATCCAAGAGCAAGGTTTAAAAGATGTCGAGTTCCAAGTTGGACATATCTTAATTGAAGTGCCAAATAACCCAAGCAGTGAACAACTAGAAGCATCGAGCAAACGGGCGAATATCGTATTAGACCGCTTAAATGAAGGTGAAGATTTTCGCCGCACAGCTATCGCATCTTCATCAGGGCCTAAAGCGCTTGAAGGTGGTATCTGGGATTACATGAGCGTGAACGAAATGCCAACCTTGTTTGCTGAGGTAGTAACTGACGCTAAAACTGGTGATGTCATTGGCCCAATTAAAAGTGCCTCAGGTTTCCATATTATTAAAATCATGGACGCTCGCGGCCTGCAAACCAAAGAAATCAATGAAGTAAGATCACGACATATTCTGCTAAAACCATCACCGATCCTTTCAGAAGATCGTGCTAAAGCAATGCTAGAAAGCTTTTTAGCTCAAGTTCGTTCAGGCGAAGCTGATTTTGCAGCACTTGCCCGCCAATACTCTGAAGATCCTGGTTCTGGGGCAAAAGGTGGTGAATTAGGCTGGGCAGAACCGACTGTATATGTACCTGAGTTTGCTCAAACATTATCAAGCTTAGAAATTAATGAGTATAGTGAACCCTTTAGAACAACCCATGGATGGCACATCGTTCAACTTGAAGAAAAACGTAAAACTGATGCTACTGCTCAGTTTAATAGCAATCGTGCTCACCAGTTGATTTATCGTCGTAAGTTCAATGAAGAGCTACAAAACTGGTTAGATGAAATGCGTTCAGAAGCCTATATTGAAGTTTTTGAACCTGAGAGTACTCGAGGTTAAGCTAACTTAATGACAATACGTATTGCGATTACGCCGGGTGAACCGGCGAGTATCGGCCCAGATCTTGTTATTAAACTTGCTCAGCAGCCATGGCCTGCTGAGTTAGTTGTTTGCGCCGACCCAGAATTATTAACTAGCCGAGCAAAAATGCTTGGCTTGCCGCTGACATTAAGACCTTACCAGCCAACGTTACCTGCTAAGGCTCAGGAAGCTGGCACCTTAACCATTGCGCCATTTACTCTTGCTGCAGAAGTTGAATGCGGCAAATTAAATGAGCTTAACAGTGAATATGTGGTCGACACCTTGCGTTATGCGGGTGAGAAAAACATGACCAATGAATTTGAAGCTGTGGTAACGGGCCCTGTTCATAAAGGCATTATTAATCAAGCGGGTATACCTTTTAGCGGCCATACTGAATTTTTTGCATTACAAGCAAATTGCCAAGATGTGGTAATGATGCTGGCAGCGCCAGGTCTGCAGGTGGCGTTAATGACCACCCACATTCCACTGGCTTATGTTGCAAAAGCCATTACACGCGAGCGTTTACATCATATAATACAAATCTTGCACAGTGAGTTAGTGCAAAAGTTTGGCATTACTTCACCTAAAATATTCGTCTGCGGTCTTAATCCGCATGCTGGTGAAGATGGACACTTAGGCCGAGAAGAGATCGATATCATGATCCCTGCTCTGAATGAACTTAGAGAGCAAGGTATTGATATTGTAGGTCCATTACCTGCAGATACTTTATTCCAGCCTAAATACTTACAAGAAGCAGATGTGGTTCTTGCTATGTATCACGACCAAGGACTTCCAGTACTTAAATCTTTAGGTTTTGGAAAATCGGTTAACATTACCTTAGGTCTTCCGTATATCAGAACCTCTGTCGATCATGGCACAGCTTTAGAGCTAGCCGGAACCGGTGAAGCTGATAGTGGTAGTTTTACCTGTGCATTAAATAAAGCCATTGAATTGGCCTCAAAAGTAAGTAGTTAAATTTTAATGAGCAATAAAGTACATTTAGGCCACACGGCCAGAAAACGTTTTGGACAAAACTTTTTAACTGATGAAAGTGTGATCAGTCGGATCGTGGGCGCCATCTCGCCAGATAATGACCATGTTATGGTTGAAATTGGCCCAGGCCTTGGCGCATTAACTGAACCTGTTGCTGAATCAGTTGATTGCTTAACTGTAGTCGAATTAGATAGAGACTTAGTCGAGCGTTTAGAAAACCACCCAGTATTAAAGCATAAGCTTAATATCAATCAGGGTGATGCACTGAACTTCGACTTTAGCCAGTTGCAACAAGACGGCAAAAAGATGAAAGTATTTGGTAATTTACCGTACAACATCTCAACGCCGTTAATGTTTCACTTATTTGAGTTCGCTGAAATAATTGAAACCATGCACTTTATGCTACAAAAAGAAGTGGTTTTGCGCCTTTCTGCAAGTCCAGGCACTAAAGCTTACGGCCGCCTAACTGTGATGGCGCAGTACTACTGTAAAGTGGTACCTGTACTTGAAGTGCCGCCACAAAGCTTTACTCCGGCGCCAAAGGTCGACTCTGCAGTGGTACGTTTGTTGCCATACGATGTAAAACCATTCCCGTGTAAAGATGTCACCGTTTTACGTCATCTATGTACCACAGCCTTTAATATGCGCCGTAAAACACTACGGAATAACTTAAAGCACATGATAACAGATGATGAGTTCAGCGCGCTG
The DNA here is from genome assembly GCF_030548765.1 of Shewanella sp. 3_MG-2023. Classification (NCBI taxonomy): domain Bacteria; kingdom Pseudomonadati; phylum Pseudomonadota; class Gammaproteobacteria; order Alteromonadales; family Shewanellaceae; genus Shewanella; species Shewanella sp. 3_MG-2023. Next base: position 201,512 of record NZ_JAUOSH010000001.1, read on the forward strand.
AACATTGATTCGACTCTTCGACCGGAGCAAATAACTGTCGAGCAGTATGTGGCACTTGCAAATTTAGTTTGCGATAAAAATCTATAATTCTAAGGGCACTTTTCATTGAAAGTGCCCTTTCGTTTTTAGGAAGTTTAATGTCCTCTGTAGCCCCCAAAATTAAAATAAAAGTTGAGACTAACTATTTAGAAGAGCAGTCATCAGCAGCAGAATCAAAATATTTATTCAGTTATACCATTACCATCATTAATCTGAGCGACATTGCAGTGACACTCAAAGATCGCCACTGGATTATTACTGACTCAAACGGTGAAAAAAGTGAAGTGCAAGGCCCTGGCGTGGTCGGAGAAACACCGACTATCGAGCCTAATACAGCTTACCAATACTCAAGTGGCACAGTATTAGAAACACCCGTTGGCTTTATGGAAGGCTCATACGGCATGAGCAGCGCCCAAGGTGAAGCTTTTAAAGCTGTAATCCCAACATTTAGATTAGCCGTCCCAGGGATTTTACAATAATCCTATGGCACATTATTTTGTTGGCGATATACAAGGCTGTTTTGAAGAATTACAACTGATCCTCGCTAAAGTGGACTTTAACCCTTCAAAGGATGAACTATGGGCTGTCGGCGATTTAGTCGCCAGAGGTAATGGCTCCTTACAAACTTTACGCTATTTAAAATCATTAGAGGCCAGTGCCAAAATAACTTTGGGTAATCACGACTTGCATCTATTAGCCCTTAACGGCAACATTAAAAGACCCAACCCCAAAGATAAGCTTGCTGAATTGCTAAGCGCTGATGATTTACCCGACTTAATTACTTGGATAAGAAAGCAACCCTTGGTGCAGACACTGCCCTCCCACAATATCATCATGAGCCATGCAGGCATTCCACCGCAGTGGGACTTAGCGACCTTACTCACAGAAGCTAATGCGGTGAGCCAAGCATTACAGCAAGATGATTATATCGATTCACTAATTGCAAAAATGTACACCGATGATGCAGAGCGCTGGGACATTACAGCCATAGGCTTGCCAAGACTGCGATATTGCATCAATGCCCTAACGCGAATGCGCTATTTGTTTGCTGATGGCAGTTTAGACTTTAAATGTAAATCCCCCATTCAAGACAAACCACCACAACTCACGCCTTGGTTCGAATTCAACTCCCCGTTAAAACAAAGCCACACTTTGGTATTTGGTCATTGGGCGGCGTTAATGGGCGTGGTTAACCAACCTAATATGCAAGCACTGGATACAGGATGTTGCTGGGGAGAGCATTTAACCCTATGGCATTTAGAAACCAACGAAAAAATACAACAGCACAAAATAAAATCATAAATAAATAATTAAACTTTCCAGTAACAAAGCCGATACAGTTATTGGATCTCCAATGATCATACAGCCCTGAGTGATCAAAGAGATAAATTCGGGATAAAATAATAACAGCCGGAGTATGCTATGAAAATTAATGTTGCCACCAGAGTGATTGGCGGTTTTACCGTTGTGACTCTCCTTTTGATAGTTTTAGGTGGCGTGTCTTTGCTCACCAACAATAGCATCAAGGACAGTACTAGCACCTTACAACAAGTTAGTTTGCCAGCCCTTACTGCTACCGGTGAATTAACGCAAAACTTAAGCGCCCAGCAAATTCACATTCTATTCGGTTACTACACTGATCAATCAGCTCAAATTCCAGCAGTCAAAAAAAATATAAACACTGAATCAGTGGAATTTAACAAAAAACTCAATAACTTGACTGGGTTAATTTCTGGTAGACAAGAGTTTTCCAGTAACCTTTCTCAGCTTAAAAACAGCTACCATAATTTTGAAAAAAATAGCGCTTTAATGCTAATAGAGCATGAAAATGCATTATTAAAACATGAACAACTATTACAACTTCGAGATAATTTAGAAGACAGCGCAGATGATGCATCATCGATTTTATTAGACCTGATAGATCTAGAGTTGAGTGAAGATACCACTAAACAAAGTATTGCAGCTGCAGCGGGAGTCGTTGATAGTAATTTCATCAATATTATTACCACCATTTATGATTTAGTTGCCGCTAAAGAAAACGCTAAATATGAAGTAATAGTGAATGAGCTAGAGTACATGCTCAACGATACCCGCACAAAGATTGAGCATATCAACTTACAAGGCCGCGGTATTATTAGCGATAGCACTCTTAATGATTTAAACGTAGAAAGTGATGCTGTATTTGCCCTAGTGACAGGTAATAACTCCATAGTTACCTTGAAAGGCCAGCAACTAAAGCATGATCAAACCGCTGCCGAAATGTTAGCTGCAACCGATAAAGACCGTTTAGACGTTAATGCTAGAATGAACGAGCTAGCTAATAAAATTGAAAACTTCACAGCTAAAATAAGTGACGATGCAATTAAAAATATCGATTCGGCTACTATCCAAACAATGCTGGTAGTTATTCTGGCCATTGTGGTGGCAATTATCGTCAGTTACGCCGTAGTGAAACCATTAACTCGCTCATTAGAAAAAGTAAACCAGGCGCTAAATATTCTTGCCTCTGGAGATTTAACTCATAAATTAGATGATTCAGGCCATGACGAGTTCGCGCTACTAGCTAAAAACTGTAACAGCTTAGTGGATAGTTTAAGTGACTTAATCGTCGGCATTTTAGACCGCTCGAATCAGTTGGCCGCAGCAGCTGAACAAACCTCGGCAATTACTACCCAAACTACATCTGGTATTCAAGAGCAAAAAAATCAAGTGGATCAAGTGGCCACTGCGACAACAGAGCTAAGCTCTAGCGCCCAACAAGTTTCAATGAGCGCCGATCAAGCCCTTGAACAAATTAAACAAGCCGATCAAGAAACTCAGCATATGCGCACACTTGCTGAAGAGAATAAAGTCACTATTCTTGCCTTAGCAGAAGAAGTCGCTAAAGCGGGCGTGGTGATCAATAAGGTCCATACTGATAGCGCATCAATCGGCTCTATTCTTGATGTAATTCGTGGTATTGCAGAGCAAACTAACTTACTGGCATTAAACGCTGCGATTGAAGCTGCCCGCGCGGGTGAGCAAGGCCGTGGTTTTGCTGTTGTCGCCGATGAAGTTCGCAGTCTTGCTTCTAGAACCCAAGAATCGACTAGCGAAATTCAGCAAATGATTGAAGTGTTACAACAAGGTGCACAACAAGCAGTGACGGTCATGGAATTAGGCCGCACACAAGCAACCAGCTGTGTCGATAAAACAGAACAAGCTAACTTGGCCTTAGAAACCATTAGTCAGTCAGTACATAAAGCTTACGACTCTGGTAATCACATTGCCCAAGCCGCTCAAGAGCAAAACTTGGTCAGTCAGCAAGTCTCTGAAATGCTAGAGCACATTGCTGCTATTTCAGAAGAAACCGCCATAGGCGCAGATCAAACAGCACAATCAAGTCAGCAAGTCGCAATGCTGTCTGAAGAGCTACAAAGCTCTGTGAAGGAATTTAAAGTTTAACGACTCACAGTATCTAAATGTAGAAAAGGCTCTTTAGAGCCTTTTTTATTGCCTTTAAAGCCTAATAGCGCCATGACTTAGCAATGATTTGCGGCAATAAAAACCATAAGCAACAAAAAACCGCCCTAAGGCGGTTTTGGCAGTCAAAGCTATCAACTTTATTCATGCATAAGATTATATTTGATAATTCACAATTGCTATCACCAAATTAATCAATGCGCTTTACTCACCACTATTAATGCGATCTTGAACTGCAGCAGTAATAGCACTACCACTATGGCCATTGCTATTAGCCCAATCAAGAATGCTTTTCCCGTCGGCTTCTGGTGAACTTAAATCACCAGCAGGAAGACGTTTAGCGATGTACTCACCCACTTCAAATGAATTTGCATTATAAGCGGTTCTTAATAAGCTTGCGCCATCACAAGAAACACCGGTATAGATATTACGTAATTTAACACGACTTTCTTTGAGTTTTTTACGTAGTCGATTTTTATCATTCGATTTAACGTAATCACAAATACTTGCCACAAGTTGATCGGTATCAGCGACTGCTGGGGTTGAAACTGAAGATGCTGCAATTAGGACGGCGACGGCCACAGGCATTAAACGCATCCGATACTCCTTTGTAGGTATTATTATTTTCAGCTTACCATCAAGGGTAAACCTCTATTCAGGGTAAAACAGCTTGTAATTTAACATTTTTTCACAAAAGTGTTAAAGCTATATTGCAATTGTGCTGCATTAACCTGATTAACCTTATCTTGTAACGTCCAGCTATCATCATCCCACTCGGGGAAAAAAGTATCGCCATCAACAGTTAGCTCAATGAAGGTTAGATATAATATATCGGCCAGCGGTAAAATTTCTTTATAGAGCTGCCCACCACCAATGACAACTAATTCATCACAATCTGTAACAAGTTGTTTAGCTTGCTCAAATGAACTCACACATGAAACGCCTTCAATGTGATAATCTGCTTGGCGGCTGATGACAATATTATGTCTACCTGGAAGCGGTCTACCAATAGATTCAAAGGTTTTACGCCCCATCACCACAGGCTTACCTAAGGTCATCGCCTTAAAATGCTTTAAATCTTCAGGTAAGTGCCAAGGCATTTTATTATCTTTACCAATGACACGATTATTGGCCATGGCGGCTATCATTGCGATGCGCATATAAAAATCCTTATTTGATGCTAAAACGGGGGTTAAATAATAGGTCTGGTTCGATAATACACTAATGAGGGCATTGCTAAGCCGACTGATAATGCCCCAAGAATGAATACGGTTTTCAGGCCATTAAGAATGACTATCGAAGTTAAATCACTGCTGACTTGCTCTTGAACACTCAGTTGTACCAAAGCTATCAAGGTATTGTATGCATAGGTACCCGGTACCATGGGTATGATAGCTGCAACAGCATACATTAGCGGCGGCGCGAGGTGACGCTTAGCAAAGCGTATCGTAATAATACCAACGATGGCTGCAGCTGCAAATGTCGCCCACTCTATGGGCATATCAAAATGCATAAGTAGGCTTCTTGAACTATGCCCTATGGCGCCAGCTACCGCACAAAAAGGTAAGTATCGCTTCGGGACATTAAACAACATCGCAAAGCCTAGCGCTGGTATTGCTGAAAAAAGTCCATCATGCAGCAATTCTAAAATAAGATTCATATAAACAAAATCCCACCCAATGCCATTGAAAGTGTAATCCCAATGACAGTAGCCAGTGTTAAGAGTGTCGCGTGGCCCCAGCGAGATATACCCACATTCATATGGCCTTTAACCATATCTGATATCGCATTAATTAACGGAAAACCGGGCACTAACATCAGCACACTGGCAGCCATTGGGGTTTTAGGGGTTGAGGTTAAATCAGTGATGAAGCCGATTTGGGCAATGATTGTGGTGATAAAAGCGGTAATGGCAAAGATAATGAGTGCATTAAAGTGCTTTTTGACTAATGATAATCGCACTGACATACCAATAGCTGAAGCACAGAATGTAATAAGACACGCGGTAATATCACCACCAAACAAGTGACAAAAACTCGCACAAGATAGCCCAATCATCGGGATCAAATATTTTGCCGGATAACTCTTAGGCTCAATGATCTCTAAGCGGCGTTTAACTTGTTTGGCATTGCACACTCCGCGCTCTGCCAAGAGGCAAATGCGTTGTACTTCACACACCACCTTCATATTGATGCCATGCTCTCGAATGCGTCGGGTTGTAGTTATACAGCGGCCATGGACTAAACTGGTCAGTACAAGGGAGTTGGAGGAAATTGAAAGTTCAACGCTGGCAAGACCCAGCGCTTTACCTAAGCGCTGACTGATCTCTTCAACAAGATCAGACTCAGCGCCATAGGCTAGAAGTAATTGTGCACTTCGTACAACAAGACGAGTGATATCATTTTGAGTTTCTGCGTACACTTGTCTCTCGACTATTAACGTTGGTAAATGATTTCCACATCGTAGTCATCGTCATCGAAGTCATCATCAAAGTCGTCGTCGTAATTTTCATTTACCGATTCAACGCTAGCTTCATGGTAGTTATCCCATTTAAACTCAACTTCATCATCTGGGCTAGTGCCTTCATCTTCAGGAGGAAGTGAATTGATGAAATCTAATAGTTTTAAGCTAATGTCTTTAGTGTTCGTTCGGTTGAATGCTGACATAGTGTAAATGTCACCCTTCCAATCCATTTCCTTAACAATGCGATCCATTCTTTCTGCAAGTTCATCTTCATGCAATAAATCGATTTTGTTAAAGACTAACCAACGTGGCTTAGCTGCAAGCTTTGGTGAATACTTTTCAAGTTCAGCCACAATTGAACGCGCAGATTCAACCGGATCACTGCCATCAATAGGATCGATATCGATGATGTGTAATAACACACGACAACGTTCCAAATGCTTCAAGAAACGAATACCAAGACCAGCACCATCTGAGGCACCTTCAATCAAGCCAGGAATATCGGCGATAACGAAGTTTTGCCCAGGTCGTGGACTTACCACACCAAGGTTTGGTACTAGTGTCGTAAACGGATAATCAGCAACTTTTGGTGTTGCACGAGATACCGCACGAATAAAGGTTGATTTACCTGCATTTGGTAAGCCCAATAGGCCGACATCAGCAAGTAACAATAATTCCAGTTTTAAGAAACGTACTTCACCAGGCGTACCTAATGTTTTCTGTCTCGGCGCACGGTTGGTACTGCTTTTAAAGCGCGTATTACCTAAACCGTGGAAACCACCTTTAGCCACAAGTAACTTTTGGCCATGGGTAGTCAAATCACCTAATAATTCTTCAGTATCGAAATCAACAGCACGCGTACCCACAGGTACTTTAAGCATTAAATCTTCACCGCCATGACCGGTACAATCACGGCCACGTCCATTTTTACCACGCTCAGCAATATGCGAGCTGACAAAACGGAAATCAATAAGCGTGTTCATGTTTTCATCTGCGACTAAAAATACACTACCACCATCACCGCCGTCACCACCATCAGGGCCGCCGTCTGGCACATATTTTTCACGTCTGAAGCTAACGCAGCCACTGCCACCGTCACCCGCTTCAACTCTGATTTTAGCCTCATCAATAAACTTCATACATACTCCTGACACCACTTAATGTGTCAATTATAACCTCAAAAGATTGAGATGTGCAGGGAAGCGTAGAAGATACAATCACCATAAATCGCTTACTGCAAAATAAATAATCAACGATGCAAAACATCGCAAATACCGCACGTAAATTTAATCCACTAATTTTTAATAAACTAAAGTCTAGCTAACTAAATCAACAATGAAGTAAAAAAACACAAAAGCCCCGCCAGAAGGCGGGGCTTTCAAAGACTGATTAGAGTCTAGATTAAGCTTCGATGCTAATAAACTTACGGTTATTAGGACCTTTTACTTGAAACTTAACTTTACCGTCTGTTAATGCAAACAAAGTATGGTCACGACCAATACCTACGTTTACACCAGCGTGGAATTTAGTACCACGTTGACGAACGATGATGTTACCAGCTACAACTGATTCACCACCAAAACGCTTAACACCAAGACGTTTACTTTCCGAATCGCGGCCGTTACGAGTAGAACCGCCAGCTTTTTTATGTGCCATGAGTTAGACTCCTAAATTATGCGCTGATCGCTGTGATTTTAACTTCAGTGAACCATTGACGATGGCCCATTTTCTTTTCGTGATGCTTACGACGATTGAACTTTTGAATAGTTACTTTCTCACCGCGACCGTGGCTAACCACTTCAGCAACAACTTTACCAGTTGCAACTAGAGGTGCACCAACGTGAACGTTCTCACCATCAGCAACCAATAATACTTGATCAAACTCTACAGTTTCACCAGTAGCAACTTCAATTTTTTCTAAACGAACTGTATGACCTTCAGCAACACGATGTTGCTTTCCGCCACTTTGAAAAACAGCGTACATAGCTATTTCACTCCAAATGGACTAACACTCCGGTTCATTGTTATGTTGATACCGGGTGCTAAAAACTTTTAATGACAATGGGCGCGGATTCTACGGCAAGATTTGCATTCTGGCAAGCGTTAAATTTGAATCAATAAAAAAAGCTCGGCTTAACTCCCACTATCTAAGAACAAAAGCTGCCTAAAGCATGAAAATTCGGTAAAATTTGTTAATATACAATTTGAACCTTATATAGTGGGCAATATAATTTTGTCCGGTAGCCTAATAACTAGAGACCATTATGGATTTAAACGCCATTCGTCAACTAGCTGATAACGACATGCAAGCCGTAAATCAGTTAATTTACAAACAACTTGAGTCTGATGTTGCATTAATAAACCAACTCGGTTTTTACATTATCAATGGCGGTGGTAAACGACTACGTCCATTGCTTTCAGTTTTAGCCGCTCGTGCTATCGACTATAAAGGTGAAGAACACCTAAAGTTAGCTGCCATTATAGAGTTTATTCATACGGCATCACTACTACATGATGATGTTGTTGATGAATCAACCTTACGACGTGGCCGTAAAACCGCTAATGCCCTTTTTGGCAATAGCGCTAGCGTGCTTGTTGGTGACTTCTTATACACTCGCTCATTCCAGATGATGACTGAGTTAGATAGCATGAAAGTACTGCGCGTACTGGCTGACACCACTAACATTCTTGCCGAAGGCGAGGTTTTACAATTAATGAATTGTAATGACCCTGAAACCACCGAAGAGAATTATATGCGAGTGATTTACTGCAAAACAGCTAAATTATTCGAAGCCGCGACCTTACTCACAGGTGTTATTGCAGATGTGAGCAAAGAGCAACAACACGCATTAGGTGAATACGGTAAATTTTTAGGTACCGCATTCCAACTAACCGATGACTTGCTTGATTACACTGCAGATGCTGATGAGCTAGGTAAAAATATTGGTGACGACTTAGCCGAAGGGAAACCTACCTTACCGCTAATCTATGCCATGGCACACGGTAATGATGAAGCTAAAGCGCTGATCAAAGACGCAATTGAAAATGGAGATGGCACCAAAGCTATCGACGAAATCGTCGCAGCCTTAAAAGATTCAGGTGCATTAGAGTACACCAAGCAAAAAGCCGATGAAGAAGCGGATAAAGCCATTGCGGCATTAGCGCCAATTGCTGATAGCGAATACAAAACCGCGCTTATCTCATTAGCTAAGATTTCAGTTCAGCGTAATAACTAAAAACCACTAAACTAAGCTGTTACTGAATATTAAAATGCACTTGATTGCTATCAAGTGCATTTTTTATTGCTAAGACCTACACTTGCCAATCAATTGGCGCACTATTTTTTGCCACTAATAATTGATTAATAATTGAAAAATGTTTGCAACCAAAGAACCCACGATAAGCCGATAACGGCGACGGGTGCGGCCCTGAAAGAATATGATGCTGAGGTGAGGTTATCCAGCGGCCTTTTTTTATCGCGTGAGCGCCCCACAGCACAAATATAATAGGTTCAATTTGTTGATTAAGGCATTGCATTACTTGGTCAGTAAAATGCTCCCAGCCCGCTTTTGAGTGCGAATGAGCCTTACTTTCTTCAACGGTTAATACCGTATTAAGCAATAACACCCCTTGTTTAGCCCAAGCCGTTAGGTTGCCATGTTCGGGAATGATAAAACCACTGATATCTTGCTTAAGCTCTTTGTAGATATTTACCAAAGAAGGCGGCGTTTTCACTCCAGCTTGTACCGAAAAACATAAACCGTGAGCTTGCCCTGCCCCATGATAAGGATCTTGCCCTAATACAACCACTTTTACCTGCTTCAATGGCGTTAGATCAAAAGCTGCAAAGGTCTCATTTTCTGGAGGGTATATCACCTTGCCTTGCTGGCGCTCTGTCGCTAAAAAATTCATTAATTCAATATAATAGCCTTGCTGTTGTTGCTCATTAAACACCTGCTGCCAATTCGCATATTTCATCTCATACCTACCTATAACCCCTAAACCAATCTACAATTATTTAACAACACATTACTAAAGATGCCTAAATGCAAATTGAAAAGCTCAAAATAACTCAAACTGGGTTTACGCTTATTGAACTGGTTGTCGTCATTATTATACTGGCTATTTTAGCCGTCATCGCTTTGCCTAAGTTTATCAACCTTCAACAAGATGCGCATGTGGCAAATGTAAAAGCCACTGGCGGCAGCTTCGCAACCGGTATCAGCCTCGCGCATATAAAATGGGCTGCGTTAGGCTATTCAGGCCCTGCTGATAATCTGCCAATATTTGAAAATGCCGGTACTGATGGCCAATTAGATATTAATGAGTGGGGATATCCAGCACAAAACTGGCCTCCGTTTGAGCCATCACCAAGGCTAAACAACGTCGCTGATTGTATATCGGTATGGGAAACCGTACTACAAGATGCCCCCAGTGTTTCCACCACTGCCGATGAAAACGTATCAGATTACCAAGCCACCTATATAAATCCTGATCAATGTCGCTATTTTTATAACTCTCTAACGACTTTATCTATTTACTATGACTCTCGAAATGGTCAAGTGATCACTGACTCTGACCCAGACAGTTAAAATGACGTTATTGCTTAATAATTGGATCGAATCCGCAAACTCAATGGTTTTTTACCTGAATTTAAGTTTTAAAGTGGGTAAACTAATTGCAATTAAACCAGTACTAAAAAGTGGAAAATATGTCAGAAGAAAAAACTGAAACAACAATGTACCAAATTGCTGATCAATTTATCGCGCTAGCAAACCAACTTAGCCAGCAAGAAAACGATATTGGCAAAGTCGGTACTGCCCTTCGCTTTGCTGCAGCACGTTACAATGCATTTGAAGCTGCAATTAAGTCTTCAAATTTAGAAGCTGAAAAAGATAATGCCTTAGAGTGGTTTTCTGAGGAGTTCAAAGGAATGTTAAGTGAAAACTTAAATGACCATATAAAGAACCCACCAGGAAGCCAGCAGGCATCAGAAGAGGACGTTGTAGAGAAAGACGATTCAGTACAAGTATTTAAGAACTAACAACTGCTTTAACCAAAAAAAGCCATCGCAAGATGGCTTTTTTGTTCTCTCTATCTGTAATAAATACTATTTAAAATAGATTTATCAACACCCGAACTGCCAGCAAGATAAGTACCACACCCGATAACTTATCAATCAATGCCGCTTTGTTTCGTAACCGATTTAAGATCGGCCCATGGGATAACACCACGGCAATAAGGGTGTACCAAAGCCCATCAACAACCAAGGGCGTTAGCACAATAACGGTTTGACCTGCCATGGTTTCAGCTGCAAGCACAAACTGACTAAATAATGCTAAAAAGAATAATAAAATCTTTGGGTTAAATAATGATATCGCTAAACCGTCTCTTGCAGCCTCAAGTAAAGATGCTGGCACTCCTGCTTGTAGCTTTTGCTCCATACCACCTTTAGAGTTTAGTGCTTGAAACCCCATCCAGGCCAAATAAAGCGCCCCCAGAATCGCAATACCGTTAAACACAATTGGCGACTTTTCTAGCACCACTGCAAGCCCTAATAAGGTCACCAAAGCATAAACACCAATACCTATTGAATGTGCCCAGGCACAAACAACACCATGTAATCGCCCACCAGATAAAGTATGTTTTAACACCATAGCTAAACTAGGACCTGGAGACATGGCTCCTAAACAACAGATAGCCAATAGACCTAACCACGTACTAAACGCCATTTTATTTCCCAAATCATTAATGAGTGAATATTCTTACAATTAAATACAGATGATTATATTCATTTAATTATCTGCAGTTTAATAAAGGCGTAACGTTACCATGAATGACCACTGACAACATGGGTTTAACCTCAAATTAAGTAAAACTTGATATAGTCGCCTATATCTTCTGCATAATTAACTGAGAACACATCCTATGGCCTTATTGCTGCCAATATTACTTGGATTACTACTAACCGGTATCGGTTTACTGATTATCCTAAAAATAAAAGGGAATAATATTCCTACTGCGATCATCGTGTTACTTAGTTTTATGACCTTATGTTTTGGCGGGGTGTATGCTTTTTTACAAAAAGATGAAGATTACAATGCTTATAAACGCTTGCAGTGGCAAACGCTTAACCCAAGCCAAATAGCGCCTTTAGTTGAGCAAGGCTATACTGTATTTGTGGATGTATACGCGGACTGGTGCTTGCCTTGTCGAACCAACCAAGCCAATGTCACCCATAGAGAAAAAGTCGTTAATGTACTTACTGCAGATAATATCATTTTAATGCAAGGCAATTGGACTGAACCTAATGCACTTATCGAAACCTATGTAACCAATGAAGGCGGCATGGGTACGCCATTCAATAAAGTTTACGGCCCTAAGTACCCACAAGGGGTTAAGCTGCCAACAGTGCTCACCATTGAATCATTGTTTGATACTTTAGATGCGGTTAACTGATTCGATTAGTGTTTAGCAAGTTCAACTCAATAAATTTATCGCAAAAAAAAGACTGCAGATGCAGTCTTTCTTGTTCAAGTTAAACGCTTAAAAGCTGTAAGTTAACTTACCGTAGTAGAAGCCACCGTTATAATCGAATGGACCACTTTCATAGTAAACTGCACCTAGAGCACCTAAAGTACCGTCTTTAAGCTTTTGAGCTTCTTGGTCGAAGATATTATTCGCACCCACTGAAATAGTTAATGCATCAACTACCGTATAACTCACTTCAAGGTCAACAGTGAAAGCAGAATCTGCCGTTTCAGAACCCCAATCAGACGTATCATCAGCATGGGTTGCATAGTATTCACCAAAGTAATTACCACGTAACGATACGTTTAAATCGTCCCAGGTTTGATTCCACGTTAAGGTCGCACGATGAGCAGGAATACCATCTTCTAAACGACGCACTTTACCTTCGTCAGTAGTATCTGGATCAAACTTATCAACGTTTGTATCCGTCCAGCCATAGGCAAGACTGAACATTGAGTCACCAGACATCAGCTCTGTTTCATACGAACCCACAATATCAATACCTTGAGTTGTAGTATCAAAGTCATTGGTATAATAAGTAACCGCCGAAATTAACTCAGGAAACTCTACTCCCGCCGCTCTTAACGCATCATAATCATCCGCTTGTACTTCAATTTGACTTGACTGCGCCAGACGACCTGTCACTTCAATATTGTAGTAATCAACCGTTAAGAAAAAGTCTTCATACTCAAATACCGTACCTAACGCATAGCTGATGGATTCTTCCGGTTCTAAAACTTCACCACCATAAAATGCCGCTAATGGATCCGTTGGTGGAGCAATAAATGTCTGGATCAAATCACCGTTTACAATCGAGGTTTGAGTGTTAACCACATTCTCTTGACCGACTGTTGGCGCTCTAAACCCAGTGCTGTGTGAGCCACGAATTGACAAGTAATCATTCACTGAGTATTGGGTTGAAATCTTATAATTTAAGGTATCGCCGAAAGTAGAAAAGTCCTCATAACGCAGCGCTAAACCCAATAACCAATCATCAGTTAAATACGCTTCAACATCGGCATAAATACCAATATTGGTTCGAGAGTTTTTACCCGCAGCTTCAGGACCAAAACCTTTAAAGCCATGGGAACCAATATTGAAACCTTGATCTGCGTATGGGCCAGCTAACCAAGAAGCTTCTTCACCTTGAGTAATTTCAAATGACTCTTCACGCCACTCAAAACCCGTTGCAAAGCTAATATCTTCAATTGAGCCAATGGTGAAATAACGCGAGAAGTCGAGGTTGACTGTGGTTTCAACTTGCTCGTAAGCACCGGTATCAAAATCAGTTTGAGTATCTTCAGGGTTAGCCGCTAAACCTAAAGAAGGGTTAAGCGAGTTCCTTAAGCTAAAACTTGCTTTGTTGGCACCGGTACCTGCACTGGCATCATAAGCCCACTCACCAAATTCGCCTTCAAAACCTAAGAAGAAAGACATATCTTCAATGGTCCCAGCAAATTGAGGGGTATAACCACCTGGGCGCACTTGGTTCATTGAGAAACAGTTAGGATCTGCAACCATTGCTGCATATTCAGGGGTATCAAGTACATTAGGTACATTTGCAGGCACAACATCACATGTTGATGGATCGCCATTTACTGCCCCCACTAGCAAGGTTTCGCCGCCATCAAGGGAGTAAACATTGCCACGGTTATGGGGGTTACGGTAATAGAAGCCACCCACAGCATCTCTTGACGATACGTTACCAAATGCATAAAGGCTGTGCTTGTCATTAAAGTCAAAGCCAAGATTCGCAAATACAGTGTAATCATCTTTAATTTCTGGGTTACCCCATATTTGGGCAGGATCATTAACGAATGTGTTTCCTCCCGCAATTAAACCCGCAGCATCAGGGCGCTGTACACTGCGACTGGTTGCATCAGCAGTTTTGTATTGCGCACTAATATTAACGAAGCCAGCATCTGTTAACGGCAATCCGATGTTGCCATCCACGGTTGTCGTTGCACCATCGCCTTCATAATATTCACCGTGAGAAACAGAGACAGAGCCACCTTCAGCGCTATCTTTTAATTGGAAGTTCATTACACCTGCAATGGCATCAGAACCATATTGCGCCGCGGCGCCATCACGCAGCACTTCAACTTGCTTTAACGCAATACTTGGAATCACCGAAATGTCAGGCCCTTGAGCACCATCATTTATGCCACCTCCTTGGAATGCAATGACAGAAGCACGATGACGTCGCTTACCATTAACAAGGATTAAAGTACTGTCTGAAGGCAATCCACGTAAATTGACTGGGCGTACAAGGGTTGCAGCATCACTAATCGGCTGAGCGCGCGAGTTAAATGATGGTACTGAGGTGACCAACATATCAATCATGTCGGTAGAGCCATTCTTCCTTAAATCATCAGCGCTAATGATATCGATAGGTACAGGGGACTCACCCACTGAACGAGGTGCAGCGCGGCTACCTACAACAGCAATTTTTTCTACATTGTCTGCAACTTCTTCCGCAGCTGCGACTTGAGTAGACATGACTGAACCAGTCAATGCTACTGTAATTGCGAGGCTTAATGAGCTAAAGCCAAACTTGGTTGTTTTCTTTAGATTGGTCATCATGTGGTCTCTTTATTTATTATATTTTTGCTTGTGACTCATTTTTATTCATAAACATATGATTAAAAATCGTCTCTCCCAAAATGAAATACATCATCTCAGTTACATTTCTATAACAAATGCAAGCTAATTGCGAACAATTTCGATTACCTCTCAAAATAATCTACGCATTTCGAGGTAATAACAGAGTAAAAGACTAAAACACTAACTAAATGAATAGCAAGGCAGTTGATAACGCTGACTTTATACTTACAAACCAATTAACCATGAGGCTCAAGAACACCTTTTTAGTTCAAAGAACCATCAAAACTGAACGAATAGATAATGCTAACCATCAGCCATTATAGAGCAAAAACTCCATACTTTTTAATACTATAATTTTACAAAGCTATAGAATGTTGTTGACCTGTTAACTAAAACCACTCTAATCTAAACGCCTGTTTGAAATGCAGCAAAAAAACAACAAAGGGGATAAGCATGGGGTATGACGCAGATAAAGAACTCAATCTACAGCAATATGATTCATTGGTAGATTTGATCGAACAAACTTGCCAACGTTATGGGGATAATGTGGCTTATGCTTGTTTGGGGAAACAAACCACCTTTAAAGAACTCGAACTTACTTCACGTCAGTTTGCCGCCTACATGCAAAACCATAGTCAGCTAAAACCTGGGGATCGCATCGCGATTCAGTTGCCAAATATCACTCAATTTGTGATTGCCGCATACGGTGCAATTCGTGCGGGGCTAATCATAGTCAACACTAACCCGCTGTATACTGAACGTGAGCTAATCCATCAGTTTAATGATTCCGGCGCAAAAGCCTTGGTGGTGTTATCTGACTTATTACCCACATTAAATAATGTAGTTGCGAAAACTGATATTGAATTAGTCATCAGCACCCATGCACTGGATTTAATTAATCCTCAGCCTCAAGCCGACACCCCTTTTGCAAAAGTCGAATTTAACCACATGCTCGCCTTAGGTGAACAATCAAGCTTTAGTCCTTACAAACCTCAGCAAGAAGATCTAGCCGCGCTGCAATACACTGGCGGCACCACGGGCTTATCAAAAGGTGCCATGCTAAGTCATCGCAATATGTTGGCTAACTCAGGCCAAGTAAAATCGCGTATTGCCAGCACTATGACTGAAGGCAAGGACATTTTTGTCGCACCGTTACCGATTTATCATATCTATGCCTTTATGGTGAATTTAGTCCTGTATTTTGAATCTGGCAGCTGCTCAGTGCTAATCCCTAACCCACGCGATATTGCAGGCTTAATAAAGACTATGGCCAGTTATCCGTTTACTGGCTTTGCAGGGCTTAATACTTTATTTGTTGGCCTATGCCACCAACCAGAATTTCAAGCATTGGATTTTAGTAAGTTAACCATTACGCTCTCTGGCGGCACAGCACTGACAAGTGCTGCGGCAAATATTTGGCAAAAAACTACTGGCAGTATGATATCTGAGGGTTATGGCTTATCAGAAACCGCCCCGGTAGTGAGCTTAAATGCGCCGGGTTACCAAAAGTTAGGCACTATTGGTAAACCTGTATTGGCCACCGAGGTTAAAATATTAGATATAAACGATGAAGAAGTGCCATTAGGTGAAGCTGGCGAACTTGCAGTTAAAGGCCCACAAGTGATGCAAGGCTATTGGCAAAAGCCTGAAGAAACCGCCAAAGTCATGACCCGTAACGGTTATTTTAAAACTGGCGATATTGCAGTCGCTACTGAAGATGGTTTTCACAAAATAGTCGATCGCAAAAAAGACATGATTATCGTTTCAGGTTTTAATGTTTATCCCAATGAAGTGGAAGATATTTTATCCCAAAACGAATTAGTGCTTGAGTGCGCGGTAGTCGGTGTCGAAGATGAAAAATCCGGTGAAGCAGTTAAAGCAGTGATCGTTTTAAAAGATCCCTCAATTGATGAAGCGCAAACCAAACAGCAAATTTCAGATTATTGCCGCAGCCAATTAACAGCCTATAAAATTCCACGCATTATTGAGTTTACCGAGCAACTGCCGAAAAGCACTGTGGGTAAAATCTTACGCCGCGAGTTAAGAAAGTAGCAGTCCACGGTATATGATTTAAAAGAAATATCATTCGTAACAACATCAAAAATGCCTTCACAATTGAAGGCATTTTTTTATCGCTGGCTAAACTGAAAATAGTCAGCGCTAAGCAGATTCTTGCCCTATGTCAATGTCAGCGAGTAATTGCAAGCTGGCAAACGCGTTATAAATTTCACTTGTATGCATTAGCTCTTGGTGTGTGCCCACAGCAACGACTTGGCCTTTTTCTAACACCACAATTCTGTCGGCATTAATCACTGTGGCTAATCGATGGGCAATGATCAAGGTGGTTCTGCCCTGCATCAGATTATCTAAACCTTGCTTTACATACACTTCACTCACCGCATCTAGGGCACTGGTGGCTTCATCTAATAATAGAATAGGTCTGTCTGCCAATATGGCTCTGGCAATGGCAATGCGCTGTTTTTGACCACCTGAGAGCTTAACGCCTCTCTCACCTAAATAGGTATGATAGCCGTCAGGTAACTCATTAATAAATTCATCAGCTTTAGCTGTTTTACAAGCGTTAATAACCTCATCTTCGCTGGCATCAACCCGGCCATAGCGAACATTTTCAAGTACGTTAGTGGCGAAAATAACTGAGTCTTGTGGCACTAATGCATACTGCTCGCGTAATTGGTTTAAGCTCAACTGCGAGATATCAAATCCATCTAACTTAACAGCGCCTGAGCGAGGTTGATAAAAACGTAGCAGCAATTCAAATAAGGTACTTTTACCGGCGCCGCTTTCTCCTACCAACGCAACTCTTTCACCCGCCTTAATCTGTAAATCAATGCCTTTAATGACATCATCGGCAACACTAGGGTAAGCAAAACGTAACTGCTCTAGACTCAGTTGGCCTTTAACCTCATCAGGGAGCATCTGAGGCGTTGTAACTTGTGGTAAATCAATAGGAGTGTTCACTAACTCAACTAATCGCTCTGCAGCGCCTGAGGCGCGCTGAATTTCACTGAACACTTCACTAATGGTGGCCACTGCACCTGCTGCCATTACCGCATAAAACATAAAGGCGGATAATTCACCAGCGGTAATATTTTGCGCCATCACATCTTGCGCCCCAACCCACAGCACCAAGGCAATAGCGGCAATACTTAAAAACATTACTGAAGATATTAAAATAGAGCGATAGAGAATACGGCTTTTAGCCGCGGTCATCACAGCTTCAACTTGCTCATTGAACACGTAGCGATCTTTACTTTCATGGCCGTAGGCTTGCACGGTATGAATTTCATGGAGGGTTTCATCGATATACGCCCCCAGATCGCCCACTTTATCTTGGCTGGTACGTGAATACTGACGCACTTTTTTACCAAGAAAAATAACCGGAACAAACACCATAGGCACAGCCAGTAACACTAAGCCCGTTAACTTAATACTGGTCAGCGCCATCATCACTATAGCGCCGAGCACGGTAACACTTGAGCGAAACGCCATCGACAAACTACTGCCCACCACACTTTGCAATAACGTGCTGTCAGCGGTAAAGCGTGAAATCACTTCACCAGTGCGCTGCTCGGCAAAAAATGCCGGCGATAATGACAATAAATGGTTATATACTTTCAAGCGAATATCAGCGATAACCCGCTCACCTAGCCAAGTCATTAAGTAAAAGCGACAAAAGACCGCCGTGCCACTTACTGCGGTTATCACTAATATAAACAAGACGATTTCATTGAGCCGGCCAGCGTTATCAGCCACAAAGCCTTCATCGACCATCATCTTCACTCCTTGGCCTAGTGATAACCAAGCAAATGAGCCGATAAATAAAAAGATAATTGCCGCTACCACTCTCATTCGATAAGGCTTAAGAAATGTCATAATCCACGGCAATACTGGAAATGCTTGTTTAGACGATGGCTTTTGTTCAAGTGGCTGTGAAGGCGAGTCAGTAGTCAAAATAGATACCAATAAAAACTAAGTAGCCAAATAGTACCAATAAACAATCAAGCAGATGAAGATAAATATAGCATTGACAATACTGAGCCAATTATTGAACTCAGCATTGTTGCAAAATGGTGCAGGGTTTTACTATTGCTTGCAGTAAAACAAAACAGTAGATTAGCTCAAGCTGTTACTGTCGATGGTTTTCAGTGAGCGTAAAAATATCCCTAAGCCGCCAACACTCAGCACTAAGATAACAATTAATTCGAACGCGCTCATTTGGGTAAAGCGAAAATTAATTGAGCTAATCACGCCGAAGATAAGCGCAACCAGTGAGCCAAAGGTTAGGATCCAGCCAAAAATATTTTTGGCATTGTAAAACATCAAACCTACTCCAAACATAAATGGGATCATGATCATGCCACTGGTCAGGTTCATACCGCCCATTCTGTATAGACTATGCCCCATACCAAATGAACTGGTGATTTTAATGGCATTCAGTAGCATATAAAAACCACCGCACATCATAATCAAACCAATAAAAAATGACCCAATTCCACCTGACGTTCCACCTGCACCTTTCATACAATTCCTTTGTAAATGTTAATGTTATTAGCGCGTTGAGCTTAATCTATTGCCTATGTAATCTAGCATCAGTCACCTTGGCGCTGCAAACCTTATCAGCCTATGTCGAACAAATACGCCACAGGGCAATTTGGGTGTAAGGCGTCATCATTGTAGATATGGCGATTAAACGGGGCGATTAACTGCAGATAAGCCCTGAGTTCCTCTCGCACAATAAACGCTTATCTGCGATAATTATCGGCTATTTTGATGATGTTGATGACAGGTAATTATAATGACGGCAAACCAATTCTCATGTGAAGGAATTGAGTTAACACTTTTTCGCTATCCAAAGCAGCAAGAGTCCAACCTGCAAGCTTGGGATGCCGCCGATGAACACCTGATAAAACATATTATTGAGTCAAGCCAGATTCAGTCAAACACGAGCCCAGTTAATACCGCCATCATTAATGATAATTTTGGGGCGCTGCAATGCGGCCTTGTTGCGATTGAGCCAAGCTGGCCTTTATTTGTGGAAACCGACGCGAAAACCAGTTTACTGGGGGCTGAGTTAAACTTAGCAGCCAATCAACTGCCATCAGATAATATCCAGCGTTTTCATAGCCGTGAGCTATTACCTGACACCTTGCAGCTAGTGTTAATGAAGCTGCCAAAAAACCTCAGTTATTTTGCTCATCAATTGCAGCGCTTATCTCAGGTTTTACCAAAAGGTACTCAGGTACTCATTGGCGCTAAAGCAAAAACCATCAATAAAGCGATTTTAGCCGTCATTGAGAAAAATTTAGGCGCTGCTAATGCTAGCTTAACTTGGAAGAAAACCCGCGTAATCACTTGTATTGCTGACGGTAATAAACGCCAACTTCCACAAGCTGTCAACTGGCCTGTTGATGAGTTATCACTTAACATCAGTAACTTAAGCAATGTATTTGCCGCTAACAAGCTCGATATTGGTGCTCGTATCATGCTAGATAACTTGCCAGAAGGTGAGTTTAATACCGTTATAGATCTTGGTTGTGGTAATGGTATTTTAGGCCTGCGAGCCGGACAACTTTACCCGCAAGCAACTATCCACTTTGTAGACGACTCAGAAATGGCCGTTGCATCGAGTCGTCACAATTGGCAAGCAAATGGCTTTGCTCGTGAAAAAGCGCAGTTTCATTGGGATGATTGTTTAACCCACTTAGATGCTGAAATGGTGGCTGATTTGGTGTTGTGTAACCCTCCTTTTCACCAGGGGGAAGCAATAACCGATCACATTGCATGGCAGATGTTTGTTGATGCCCGTAAACGTTTAGCCCCTGGCGGCATGTTACAAGTCGTGGGCAATCGGCATTTGGCTTACCATGTAAAATTGAAGCGTTTATTTAAAAACTGCAACACTGTGGCGTCAAATGGTAAGTTTGTTATTTTACAAGCAATTAAGTAAACCCTGCCAGACTCAACCTTTGTTCAAGCTTCGATTAAGCCTTTAACTTAAAGGCTTAATCGCGCTAACAGTTAAACGACTCATTCTGGCTAATCAGTGCAGTTAATCTGTGCCGCTAATCTGTGTTAGTCATATCAGGCCCTAGTTTCAATACTTCTCCCCCACAGATACTTTACTCGGCCGAGTCAAAACAGTTAACCGCCAAGACGAGCATTACCACTTAAGTTGTTACTCATGTAAGTTTATTACCAGCTGTAACAATCGAGCTTACCATAACGGCTAATGATCGAAGACTGGCTATAAAATAAAGCGCCTAATAAATCGATATTGATATGACACCCTATAGCAAATTATAACGCTATTAACTAACCCGAGACGCTATTATTCAAGCTAATAAGCTGCCACCAGCCCCTAAATAAAAGCTTAGATAAGGCAATTAAATTGATAATAACAACAGAAAAAATTGGTATACCAATAGACCAGCTAGATGATCTTCGTAACCAACGCCAAAAATACAAACAAATATCATTCTCAGAAAATTTGTTACAATTTAGTAATAAAAAAACTTTTAAGATAGCAAGGTAATTACATGCTTTTTAAGCACCTATCATCACTTTTTCACTGTAAATCAATAAAAGCTTATCCCGAAGGTTTAATATAATGTCCAATAAACTGACAATCCTTGTTAATTGATAAGGTAAAATATCACCAGGGTTAGACTCTAGACCAACTCGGCTTAAGTCATTAAATTA
This sequence comes from Shewanella sp. 3_MG-2023, assembly GCF_030548765.1. Lineage (NCBI taxonomy): Bacteria > Pseudomonadati > Pseudomonadota > Gammaproteobacteria > Alteromonadales > Shewanellaceae > Shewanella > Shewanella sp. 3_MG-2023. Next base: position 223,331 of record NZ_JAUOSH010000001.1, read on the forward strand.
GTGATTTGAATTAGCGATTTGAATTAGCGATAAGAGTAAAAAAGACAACCTTTAACCGCAGCCCTTGCTTTGGCCGCTGATTTTGTACAAAAAAACAAACAGAATTCTCTACAACCATAAAAAAAGGACGCTTAGCGTCCTTTAAAGTGTGTATTGATGGTTAACTTAATCTGTTAACCAAGTTATCAATTGAATATAAATCACGCTTCTCACTGTTTTTACGTTTCACTTCTTCAAGTGATTTAGCCTCAACAGTATCAAACAATACATTAATCAAGCGATTAAAGTGTTTGTGCATAGCTGCACGCGCCTCTGAAGCATCTGCTGCGGCGAGAGCCTCATAAATGGCAGTATGTTCATCTAAGGTCTTCTGGTTGTCTTTGCTACAAACGCTATCATAGTCGTCAATAATTTTTGGACTTGATGCCCGCAGTGCCCACAAGCTTTCAAACATTTTGATTAATGCACCGTTACGAGTAGAGTTAGCGATGATGTTATGAAACATTTGATCTGCTTCTTCTACATAAGACTTATTTTCCATCATAATCAATGTCTTATTTAACTCTACCAATTCTTCTTCGGTAATAGTATTTGCTGCAAGTGCCGCTATCTCACCTTCAACAAGTGCTCTAGCCTGGGTTAATTCAAAGGCGTTGATTTTGTTTTTTAGCTGGGACTGATTGACTGATTGTAAGACGTAAACACCCGAACCCGTTTTAACTTCAATTTTCTCTCGCACTTCCAGTGCAATAATCGCCTCACGAATGGTTGGACGGCTAACATCAAACTTTTCAGCTAGCTCCCTTTCTGGAGGTAAACGACTACCAGGTACATATTCGCCGCGAGTAATAGACGCTTCAATCTCTTCTACGATGCGCCAAAACATACGTCTATTTTTCATGTTTGGTCCTTCAATATTTTAAAAAATAACAATTTGCATAACCTACATCATATCGATTTAGTCATTCAACGCAAAGCCTATTTATCAGTTTAGAGTGCAATTCAGCAATCATACAAGCAGTAATCATTGTTACCTTAATGTTATTGGTAATAACAAAAAAGTAAAGTCAATTTAATATTGGTAACACAAAATGGTTGACACGCACCATGACCATTGGTTAGTTTCTATGCAGCGAAAGGTTGTATTTAAAGATCATGTTTAAAGGATTGTGTTCGCATTTAAATACAATATTTTATCTGGGGAGATAAACGTGAAACTTAATAAAATAAGCGACGCATTAAGGTTAAGTAAGCTTAACTGGCAGCCAAAATATTGTGCCTGATGCAAATCTATTTGGTTTCTCACCACAAGTGGCATCTGCGTCAGTGTATTGGGAAGGTGATTGGGCAGCATTGCCAGTGCTTTATAAGTACCGTGAGTCCTATTTCCAACCTAATAACTTGCCGTTTCCAGATTGTTCAAACCGTTATGTGCAAGACTCTGATTACTTATCGGTATCACTTAAAGCGCTAAACCTGCTAGACGAGCCACAAATCATGACTCGTGGTAATGACACCACAGTTTCTGACTACTCTCGTTCAGGGCCTAAGTACTTCCTTGGCGCGAAAGTTAAGTTTTAATCCGCATTAGAAACTTAGCATTGCCACTCCTACCCCACTATTGAGCTAGGAGTTTATTTACGATTAAAACAACACTAAAACTCAGTATAAAAATAACAATGAGCGTACTAATGCAATATCAATATTTACCTAGCAAGGATAAAAACTTAAAACATATTGCTCTTATGCTGTGTCTATCGGCATTAAGCCCTTTCTTATCGCTCAATGCAGCCACTTACACAGTGAAGACGCCTGTGGAATATAACCAAACAATAAAAAATATTGTCGCAGGTGATGAAATCATCTTGGCTGACGGTATTTGGCAAGACTTTGAAATCAACTTTACAGGTCAAGGCACAAAAGCGGCCCCCATCACACTGTCAGCGCAAACCAAAGGCAAAGTCATATTATCAGGCCAATCTAATTTGCGTTTATCTGGCCAGTATTTACATGTAAGCGGCTTAGTATTTAAAAATGGCTACAGTCCAAGCCGTGAAGTGATTGCCTTTAGAAGCAGTGATGATGATTTTGCTCATCATTCGCGAGTATCTGAAGTGGTCATCGACAACTTCAATAAGCCAGAGCGATTTGATTCTGATCAGTGGGTGGCGCTGTATGGTAAAAATAACCGCTTCGACCACAATCATTTAGTGGGTAAGCGTAATAAAGGCGTGACCTTAACGGTGCGATTAAAATCGCCGTTAAGTCAGCAAAATAATCATCAGATTGATCATAACTACTTTGGTCCTCGGCCAACCTTGGGATCCAATGGCGGTGAAACAATCCGCATTGGCACTAGCCATCATTCCATGTCGGCATCGCAAACTGTCATCGAAAATAACTACTTTGACCGCTGTGATGGCGAAGTAGAAATCATCTCCGTTAAGTCCGGCAACAACACCATTCGTAACAACACCTTTTTTGCATCCCGCGGCACCTTAACCCTACGTCATGGTAATGCTAACCAAATAAGCAGCAATGTATTTTTAGGTAATGGCGTAGAGCACACTGGCGGCGTTCGGGTGATCAATCGCGATCAAATCGTCACCAACAACTACTTTGAAGGCTTAACGGGTTATCGCTTTGGCAGTGGCTTCACCATTATGAATGGCGTACCTAACTCGCCTTTAAATCGTTATCACCAAGTGGTTAATGCCAATATTAATCACAACAGTTTTATTGATGTAAACCATATTCATTTAGCTGCAGGTAGTGATGCTGAACGCTCTGCTGCGCCGCTAGAAACTAAGTTTTCAAAAAACCTGTTAGTTAATCGCAATCAACTATCACCATTCGCCATATTTGATGATATTTCAGGGATAAGCTTTACTAACAACGTTTCTAATAAGCTTAACAATAACAGCATTACTCAAGGCATTGATGCGCAATCGATTAAACTCGTGCGGGCTGAAAATGGCCTGTTATATCCAAGCAATAACGCCTTAAGCGCCTATGGCATATCGACCTCACTCACTCCCACTTTAAAAAACGCAACTGGCGTGAGTTGGTATCCGAAAACAGAACCAGAAATCGCCTTTGATTCAGGTAACCAAATCGCAGTTTCAACCGCGCAAGAGCTTAAGCAAGCCGTTAACCATGCAAGCGCTGGCGATGTTATCGCACTCAATAACGGCGAATATCAACTTGAACAAGTGTTACTTATCAATAAGCCGCTCACCATCAAGGCACGAGTAAAGCAACAAGCCAAACTGAGTTTTAGCCAATCCAGCCTATTTGAAATTCAAAATAACGGCAGTTTAAAGCTCGATGGTTTAGTCATTAGCGGTAAAAATAGTACCAATATTGCAGGTAACGATATTGCAGCTAACGATGTTGCAGAAAACAGTGTGGTAAAAACCACCAGCTCCGGCATGTTAACCAATTATCGATTCAGCTTATTAAATAGTGAAATCAAACAACTTGATAACCAGCCTTCATTTCACTTTTTTGACTCAGGTGCGCGAGCTTTTGCCAATAATATTGTCATTAGCAATAATCACTTTATCAATATCAGCGGTGATATTTTAAGGCTCAATAAAGAGACTGATGATAAAGGCATTTATAACGCTGAGTATGTACAAGTAAACAACAATCAGTTTGAGCATATTCAAGGCTCACTGGTTAATTTATATCGCGGCGGTAAAGACGAAAGTACCTTCGGCCCTCACCTTACATTTGTGAATAATCACATCAATCAGGTTGGCCTTGGAAAACGTAATCCCTTCAAAGCCAGCTTATACCTTCATGGCGTGCAAGTGACCGATATGGCTAATAATCAATTTACTGACAGTGCCGCAGTCAAAATAGAACACACCACAGGTGACCCCGTCACTCAACTCAGTCATAACCAATTTACTCATACGCTACTACCAACCATTAGCGCGCTTTATGAAAACCCTAAATTTATCCATAAAAACCAATAACTAAAAATAAGCAGTAGGAGTCACAATGAAACAGAGCGAACATTTTTCATTTGGAAATGAAACAGAAATTGAAGACATTGGCGGCGGTTTAAAGCGTCAAATGCTTGGGTTTAATCAAGAGCTAATGGCAGTAAAAATTTGGTTTGAGAAAGGAGCCATTGGTTACAATCATGCCCACAGACACTCACAAGTTTCATACGTTGTGGAAGGTGAATTTCACTTTAATATCGATGGCGTCACTAAAATTCTAAGAGCGGGTGATAGCTGTATGATCCCGCCTCATGCAGACCATGGGGCCACTTGCCCAACAGGCGGTATTTTAATTGATACCTTTAGTCCCGCAAGAGAAGATTTCATTGAGGGACTAAAATGAAAATAAGAAACTTACGCTGGTGGGTGATTCTACTCATCGCATTAGCTACGGTAATTAATTATATCGACCGTTCAGCGCTAAGCGTGCTTTGGCCTGATATTGTTGAAGATATATTTCCTAATGAAACCGCACTAGAGCGCAAACAGATCTATGCCAATATTTCTATTGTATTCATATTATCTTATGCCTTTGGTCAGGCGATATTTGGTAAAATATTTGACTGGATTGGTACCCGACTAGGCTTTGTGCTCTCAATTGGGGTGTGGTCTATTGCAACAGCTGCGCACGCATTCGCACAGGGCATGCTGAGTTTCAGTATCTTTAGAGCAATTCTAGGTCTGGCTGAGGCAGGTAACTGGCCAGGCGCAGCTAAAAGTAATGCTGATTGGTTTCCTACAAAAGAGCGTGCTTTAGCTCAAGGCATTTTTAACTCAGGCGCTGCGATTGGCGGCATTATATCGATTCCACTTATCGCTTATATGACCGTTTATTTTAGCTGGCAAATGGTCTTCGTTGTCATTGGTTTGGTTGGTTTATTATGGTTAATCCCTTGGATTATCTTAGTTAAAGCACCGCCTAAGTCTCACCCTTGGATTACCGAGGAGGAGCGACAATACATTTTAACAGGTCAGAAATGCACTAACGCTGACGATGAAGTTGATGCAAAAGAATATAACCCGACCACCACAGAGCTACTTTCTCATAAGCAAAGTTGGGGGGTGATTATTGCGTCTGCAGCAATCGATCCTATCTGGTGGTTGTTTGTTTTCTGGATCCCTATTTACCTCAATGAAGTGTACGCCATGGATGTTAAGTCTATTGGGATATACGGCTGGGTGCCTTATGTGGGAGCAATGCTTGGGGCATGGTTTGGTGGCTTACTGGCACAAAACCGTTTAAAAGCAGGTTGGGATACCAATAAAACCCGTAAGCTGACGATTACCCTGGGTTGTTTGATTATGTTGCCATCGCTTTTATCTATGGCAAACCCAGGTGGGCCAACGACCGCGGTAATGATCATGGCGGTGATCTTGTTCGGCTTTCAAACCGCTATTGGTAATGTACAAACACTGCCCAGTGATTTATTTGGGAAAAAAGCTGTGGGTACACTAGCAGGGGTTTCAGGAATGGCTGCCAAGCTAGGGGCATTAGGGTTAACAGCGTTAGTGCCCTATTTAACGGCTGACGGTAACTACACGCCAGCATTTGTTATTGGTGCATCTTTAGCTCTCATTGCCATTGCTGCGGTGTGGATATTGATCCCCAGAATTGAGCCTGTTAGCCCCAAAAGCAAATAGCCTCAGCAAGGAATTAGCTTTAAACAATTTAGCATTACATTATCTAGTAATAAACCTTATGTTCTGAGCAAACATAAAGTGACTAGTTAATTGTCGCTGGGGCTGAACCCAAATAGCCCTTTTTTATTTGGTGAGACCTACTTTTCATGTACTCAACCCCTTCCGAGTATCTGTTAAGTAGGTTAAACCTTTCTTTAAAAATCCGTCATCATTATCGAGTCTGGCTCTGCTCTTCCTCAAGATGGTTAAGGTTTTCAGTATGACTATTGGGCTTAGCATCAACTTGAGCCGGCGGCGACAATAACACCGCTAATCTTTGCTTTAATGTTAACCCCGCCATAGTCACTTCCTTAAACATGTCTCGCCACTCAGCAAAGCTCACGATTATAGGATTAAAACTATTAACCGGCTTGGTAATACCATAAATCACCGTGTCATTTTCAGGCTCAAAGGTGTTAAATAACTTATCCCAAATGATCAGCACGCCTGCATAATTTTTATCAATATATTGTGGGTTACGGCCATGGTGCACCCGATGATGTGACGGCGTATTAAAAATAAGCTCAAGCGGGCCAAGAGATTTAATCGCTTGGGTATGCACAAAAAACTGTAACCCCAAATTAAGCAGTACTACAAATACCACCCAATTGGGGTCAAACCCAATCACCACCAATGGCAGCCAAAACAGCCACATTCCCGCTAAGGGGTAAAGCAAACTCTGCCTAAAAGCAGTGCTGAAATTCATATTTTCAGAGCTATGGTGAACAACATGAGCCGCCCACATCCAGCGCACACGGTGGCTTGCGCGGTGAAACCAGTAATAACAGAAATCTTGGGCGATCATCAACGCAATAAAACAGCCAATTCCCATTTGAATATCAAGTAGCTTCCAATCAAATACCATCAGGTATAATTTTGCGATAAATAATCCGGCTAAAATGTCAGTTAGTTGATGCATTGCGGCAAGGCAAAAATTACACGCAACTTCCATAGGGGCGTACTTGGCTGATTCGGGTAACTTATTGGCTCTAGTGCCTAGATACCACTCCAGTAAAATGCACAGGAAAAATAGTGGCGCCAGCACCAGTAGCAAGATCTCGGGGTGAGTGATCAGTATATTCAAATCCATTGAAAACCTTCTTTATTTTTTATTATTGTATTTTATGAATCTATTTATAAATGCATTAACCCATTGGCGCTAACAGGCTTAGGTTCATTACCACTTTGCAAAATGATCTTCGGTTAATCCAAGTTGATTTTGTAACTGATGCACTCGGCCATTATTGTCGGTTATCTGGCCACTAAAATAACCAATATACTGCCTGAAATTACTTTTAAGAAACCCAAGGTTAATCTTCTCACTGCGACACTTTAATGCGTGAAAGCTTAAATCAATTTGATTGTCCCCCCCGGTGATGTACCAATCATCGTCACTGCGCTGGCGATTAAACTCAAACCTTACCGCGGGCATAAAATGGCGTTCACCATTAATCCATAACACGTTCTCGGTGGCGCCTGTTTCATTAACGCCCGCGGCTAAGTTAAGCCCCAACACACCAGACTCTACTTGAGTATTAATTGACGCCCAGCGCCAGCTGGTTTCTCGGCGCATGTATCCGGCAGAAAAATCATAACTCGCTAAAGCCTGATTCAGCGGCTGCGGTTCATCATTGACCGTTAAACTGCCTGATACTTTTAAACCATTGTGTTTTTGGGTATAGGTCCAACCGTTATAGCCGGTTGGCGTGCATAAACTCATAGGCAAACTTAACATGGGCGCTGTTAATGTAAGCTCAGCCTGAATATTGTCTGCGGCGATATATAACTGCCAGACACCGTCTTTAATAACAAATTCAATCTGAGATTGGCGATGCTTAATGCGCGACTGACCATTTTTAGGTGACTGAGACAGTGACATACCCAGCGCTAACGGTTTTAAGGTTTGCGTCTGTGTTAAGCGATTTTTTTCTATGTCATAGAGGTAACAAAAGCTGCTGCCAACATAGCGAATATCGGCAATAGCCACCCCAATGATATAACGAGGGGTAGTAATATTAATAAATTGAAATTGCTTAAAATCGACATGTTTTGCAAACCATGAACTGGGCTTATCCATGTCAGTAAAGTAACTAAATTGCTTAACACCAAGATCTGCGACAATGCCATCAAAATGCCCATATATAGGTTGGCCGTCATTTTTAATTAACGATTCTGGCGCTAATGCCGAAGTGGGTTGTCGATGATGTAAAGCCATTTAGCATCCAATGAATAATATGATTAGACTCTAACCTCTATACTTTCAGGGCTAAAGTCAATGGTTTGTTACCATGGGATATCACCACTAATCTCTCATCATCATGGCGAAATAATCCAGACTAATAAATGAACCAGTGAAACTGATTAACTCAGGTTATTGGGCTGGCAAGGCAGTAAAAATCTGTTATTCTGAGGCCATCATTTTTTACCGTTTTGTGACATGAAATCATTACCTTTGTTGTTATGCAGCTCGTTATTTCTTTCAGCTTGCGCCAGTTACACCCCGACCCATATTGCGCTTAACCCCAGTGTCCCCCAACCACTGAATCAAATCGACCAATATGCCACTGTTGCGGTAAACACCATTGATGTCCGCAAAGCTAACTTTATTGTTCGCTTTAATAAAGAAGGTGAAGCAGCAGAATTAATTAGCCCAAGTGAACCTATCAGGCAGCAACTGGACAATGTATTTAAGCAAGCCATGACCAAGGCGGGCTATCAAGTTGACCCTGCAGCGACCAATTCGGCTGAATTTCAATTAGATTATTTACTGACAGATGTCACCGAGTCGACTTTCGGTTTTGAGGCAAAGACGACATTAACCATCAATGTGGTCGCTAAAAATCAAACCCAAGAATTTACTAAGATATATAACGCTAAAGGTTTATTAAAGGGCCCATTTAGCCCAGATTACGCCACCCTTGAGCTGGATATGAATAAGCTCATCGATGAACTGACCAGCAAAATTATTAATGATGCTGAACTGCACCATTTCTTACAACAATAACCCAGGAAGAAGCCATGCTTAAGTGGATGTTAGCCAGCGTACTTGCATTATCAACCATGGTTGCTCAAGCAGCCGTGGATATTCAGCCCGATACGCTTTACCCAAAAGTTGAGTTTGATACCAGCATGGGCAAGGTCGTGGTTGAGCTAGATAGAACCCGTGCGCCACTCACTGTGGATAATTTTTTGACCTATGTGGTCAAAGGCGATTATGACAATACGATTTTTCATCGCGTCATTGCCGATTTTGTGGTTCAAGGTGGCGGATTAACCTCGGAGTTTGAAGAACTTCCATCGCTAGACCCTATCGTTAATGAATCCGGTAATGGTTTATCCAATGCTATGGGCACCATTGCTATGGCTCGCGATAACGACCCCCACTCTGCCACGCGTCAGTTTTACTTCAATGTAGGCGATAATAAAAACCTCAATCCTTCCAAGCGCCGTTGGGGTTATGCGGTATTTGGCGAAGTCGTAGAAGGAATGGCAGTACTGGAAGCCATGTCATATGTTCCAACTGGCCATAATGCCCAACTCAATTGGCCTGATGTGCCCGTTAAAGAAGTGAAATTGAATAAAGCGACACTACTGAAACGATAAACCTTATAAATTTCATGGTTATAGGTGACTCATTTACGTTACGTAAATTCATCAATTATTTAAAAAAGCGGCGTTAAATATACATTTAACGCCGCTTTTTTGTAGTTTTTTACAATGCCTAGCGATGATTATCTAGTCATAAATACTGAATTTCATTTTACTTTGTAAATCCGAGTGAATGTTCAAGATAACCAACTATACTTTAGTCTATCTTGTAACAAACCTTATTGGTCAATAAATGGAATTATAAGGACGCTTCTCATGCCAATTAAGATAACAACGCCAAAGACGATGACGCCCAATGATTTTATAGAAACCAAAGCCCCTCAACTGGCGTATTATGGAAAAGCCTTCTTAGATAACCAACTAGATCACCATGAAATCAAGCTCTACATGTGGGATGTATTGGAAGAGTGGCAAGCCGTCGACTTAGATAACCCTCCTGAAACTATGACTCCAACTGATACTGAAAAAGTATTTTGGCATTTATTGCACTGTTTTCATGAATGGCCAGCAATGGTTATCCGCGGTAATCAATATTTACGTCAACAAGTTCACGATTGCTGTGATTACATTAATAGCGGTGGTGAAGTGCCTCAAGGTTGTGTTGGCATTAGACCCACTATTTAGTGGGTCTTTTTAGTTACAACACAGCTTGTTATAAGCGCTATGCTAATTACTTTTTTATTATTTGAATCATCAATATAACCAATGCTCACTCATAGCAGCGTTGAGCTTAAACTCATGGTTTAACAAACCTGAGTATTACAAATACCCTTGTTTATTGACCAAGCTCAAATTGCTGTACTATTAATAACTTGATAATAACTTGAACCATCTAGCGAGCCCGCTTAAGCTAGAGCCATTCTCCTCTTATCTGTTGTCTTATGTCAGAATTATTTAGTCGAACTCGAGAAGCGCTGTCAGTTTATTATCATAAGCGCGTGGTTATTTTATTGTTACTCGGGTTCTCGGCTGGCCTGCCGTTAATGTTAGTATTTTCAACCTTAAGCTTTTGGTTAAGAGAAGCTGGCGTTGACCGCGCCGCCATTGGTTACTTTAGTTGGATAGCCCTCACCTACGCCTTCAAATGGGCCTGGTCACCACTGGTTGACCGCATGTCTTTGCCTATTTTTACCCGATTTTTTGGCCGCCGCCGTGGCTGGATGCTATTTGCGCAGTTATGTCTGGTGGGCGCCATTGCCGGCATGTCATTTAGCGATCCCTTAGTGAATTTAGAGCGGCTTGCCATTTGCGCTTTCTTACTCGCCTTAGCCTCAGCCACCCAAGACATTGTCATTGATGCATTTCGTATTGAATCTGCTCCAGAAAAAATGCAAGCAGCCTTAGCTGCGGCATATCAAGTAGGTTATCGCGGCGCAATGATTGTCGCCACAGCAGGGGCGTTAACCATTGCCGCTTGGGTTGACCCTGGCAATGATGGCTACAATCTTGAATCATGGCAAACCGCTTACTTTGTGATGGCGTTATTAATGTCAGTGGGTATTATTACCACTCTTTGCAGTAAAGAGCCTGAAGTTGACACCAAAAGCGCTGATGAACAAGAGTTACAACTTAAACAACGCTTTGCACAAAAGTATCCGCCTAAACTTGCAGCGCCATTGGCTTGGTTGTATAGCGCCAGCGTATTGCCCTTTATCGACTTTTTTAAGCGATATGGTAAAACCGCGATACTGATTTTATTACTTATATCTTGCTACCGCATCTCAGACATTGTTATGGGAATTATGGCCAATGTGTTCTATGTCGACATGGGCTTTAGTAAAGAGGAAATTGCTTTTGTTAGTAAAGTCTATGGTTTAATCATGACCTTAGTTGGCGCAGCATTTGGCGGAGTATTATTAGTGCGTTATGGCACCATGAAGATCCTTTTCTTAGGTGCATTATTAGTGGCCATTACTAACCTGTTATTTGCTTGGCAAGCTTACATTGGCTACAACATGCCATTTTTGACCTTTGCTATTTCAGTGGATAACTTCAGCGCTGGTATTGCTACTGCGGCATTTATTGCTTACTTATCAAGCCTAACTAGTAGCGGTTACAGCGCAACTCAATATGCCCTACTCTCCTCTATCATGTTGCTATTCCCTAAGTTTATCGCTGGGTTTTCTGGGGTTTATGTTGATGCCTTTGGCTATGTAAATTTCTTTATCGCCGCCAGTTTAATTGGCTTTCCGGTATTGATTTTAATTAGTTTATTACAACGCTATAGCTCGGTTAAACATCAACAAACTGATGAGCCTATACTGTCAGCTGAGGCCGATAAAAACTAATCTATTTAATTCATCACAAGATATTCAGCATAAAAAAAGCCCAATTACATTGGGCTTTTTTATATTAAGAGGCTTATCCGCAGCACAACTTAATGCAGCAGCATTTTACGCTTCAGAAATTTAATCTCTAAAGTTATTAAATTGGAACGGCTGGCCTAAGTCAGCTTCTTTAGTTAAACGCATGACCGCTTGTAAATCATCACGCTTTTTACCTGTCACTCGAACCGAGTCACCTTGAATCGCGGCTTGCACTTTAAGCTTGCTATCTTTAATCGCTTTGACTAATTTTTTGGCGATAAGTGTTTCAATGCCTTCTTTAAACTTCACTTTTAGACTGAAGGTTTTACCGCTATGTACCGTCTTGTCATCCACATCCATGGCTGATGGGTCAACATTACGCTTACTAAGCTGAATGCGTAAAATATCCACCAACTGCTGACATTGGAAATCATCTTCGGCTTTTAAAGTCACCACATGATCTTTGTATTCGATTTCAGCATCTTTACCGCGAAAATCAAATCGTCCCGCCAATTCACGGCGAGAGTTTTCAACGGCATTACGTAATTCAACTTCGTCAACTTCTGATACGACATCCATAGATGGCATAGTCATTCTCCAATAAATTATTTAGGGTTATTTTAACACTCTAAGCCTGTAGGCAAAGCCTAGACTAAAGAGAAAACAATTAATAGTTGGAATTTAATGACTTTGAACGCTGCTTTTTTTATTATTGATTTACTCAAACGACATTGCATCCAGCTAAGATATGTACAGCATGAAAATGAAATTGTTTTTTAGCGCCGCTTTTGCTTTCGCTGTCATCATCATCAGTTACTTGGTTTTCTCTAAACCTAACTATCCAATGACGTTTTCTAATATGGATAAAGTCGGCCATACCGTCAGTTTTTTGGGCTTAACGTTTTTAGCTTATTTTGCCTTCAAGCCTAAATGGTACTGGATGGGGCTGATAATGACTGCCTATGCGGTATTAATTGAACTGATACAATCGCAGATCCCCTATCGTAGCGCCTCTATTGCTGATGTAGTTGCAGATTTAATTGGGGTGGTATTATTTTACTTATTGCTATTTGTGTTTAGAAAATATCAAGCTGCAAAGTTATTCAAAAAGGGACCGCTCAAATCTGCCCTATAGCACTCAAGAGAAACCACATGCCACAGCGCACTAACAGCGACCGCAATATCCTTAACACTACCCAAAAGCCAGTTTTTGATGTTAACGACAACCATGTTAACGATAATCATGTGTACCAGACTGATATTGCGATTATTGGGGCTGGCGCTATTGGCAGCTTGCTGTACTGCCAGTTAGCAGCAATCAAGCAGCCATTACTACTCACACGCAGTCGCTCTGTAGGCGCTACAAGCCATGATGATTGCTCTACAATCACTCTTGAAACTCTTAACGGTGACAGTTTGCATCAGCCCTGTATCCAAGCGAACATAAATCAGCTTAACAAGGCTGCGTTAGCCAATATTAAATTAGTCATTGTCTGCGTAAAGGCTTATCAAGTGACTGATGCTATTGCTTCTATATTGGCGCTTATTCCACAGAGTTGTCATATTCTGCTGCTACACAATGGTATGGGGCCACATTTAGAGGTGTTAGCCCTTCTAAAGCAACACCCTCAACTTAAACTGGGGTTATCTTTAGGCACGACATCTCAAGCGGCGTTAAAACTGGCGCCGATGCAGGTGCGCCATACGGGTAAAGGTAAAAGCATTATTGGCCATTTATCTGGCCCAGTAATGCCTTTAGCAATACAAAACCAATTACTGGCTGCTGTTGAAGATATGTCGGTAGTCGATGATATCGTCACTAGTTTGTGGCAAAAGCTGCTGGTTAATTGCGCCATTAACCCACTGACGGCATTAGCCCAATGTGCTAATGGTGAATTGGCCCAGCCGCAATTTCAGCAGCAAATCGAGGCGATAACGCAAGAGTGCATCATGGTCGCCAAAGCTGATGGGGTTAACCTTTCGCTGCTTGATTCTGTTGCCATCATCAATCAGGTAATTAAACTCACAGCCAACAACTTTTCGTCTATGCATCAAGATATTCATCACAATCGCAAAACCGAGATACTGCAAATTAACGGTTACGTGGTCGCCCGCGCAGCCCATCACGGTTTAACAGCTGCGATAAATCAAAGCATGCTAACTGAAATAACCGCGCTAGAAAGTGCGCTATAAACCCAATAGATGAAAAACCATAGCTATGAAAAAACAAGCCGCTAAACTTATGTTATTGCAGCCCAAAGCCTTATTACAGCCTCAAGCTCTGCCGTTTAGTGCTCGAGTCGGTTTATTCTACCTTGTTGCCGTTATCGCCATACTGGTAAGCGTAAGCTACATTGATCGACCTTTGGCACAGCTTTTACATGATAGTAAGCAAAGCGACTTTGGATTAACCTCAGTATTTAAACTACTGGCAAATACCCCATTAGCCTTAGAAGTATTGGCAGGCGTGCTTGTTTTAACTGGCTTATTAGGTCGTAATAACGCATTCAGTCATTTAGTTAAGCCCATTGTCTTGGTCGCTATTAGCGCCACAATGGTCCGTTTTGGGGCTAAAATTATCAGCGGCCGCACCTGGCCAGAAACTTGGATTAATAATAACCCCTCTTGGGTTGAGCATGGCGTGGAGATGTTTGCGCCATTTTCACTGTCGCAAAGCTATCATTCGTTTCCTTCAGGGCATGCGCTATTTACCTTTGCCTTCGCCAGTTTATTTTGGCAATACAGCCCAAAGCTTTACTGGTTGTGGTTAACAGCCATGGTAAGCATTTTTATCGGCCAATTAGGGCAAAACTACCATTACTTAGGTGACTTACTGGCAGGGGCGGTACTAGGAGTATTGATAAGTCAGTTGGTGAGTCATTATTGCCTTGCCCCAATTGCGGGCACAAAAAATCCATAAATAACTGTCTTTGATTAAGTCATTTTTAACCGCTTAAATGTCGATACCAAAGCTAACCACAAATTGGTATTGAGGAAAAGATTAAATCTTGTGATAAGCAGGTACAACAAGAGGCAAAAAGTAGTCAAGTTTGTTGGCGTTTAGAAAGTATTCCAGGTATCGGGCCAGTCACAGTTACCGCATTTTATGCAGCTGCTGGGGAGGGTAAAGATTTTAATAATGGCAGACACTTTTCAGCATTTTTCGTTGGGCAGCTAGGTGTTCCAAGAGAGTATTGCTGTTGATACCCTTTTGGTCTGGTGTGGGCGAAGCACCACGACCTTGATCTTATTTCAAACTAAAACACTAATAAATCAATCAATTACTCATAATAAAAGCCATTAACTTAAAGTAATAAAATTTAAAACTGACCCCACAAAAAAGCCCTGAACTTAACAATAAAGTTCAGGGCTTTTAAAAGAATCTCTTATCTACTTACTGGTATCAATCGGCTCAAACGACTTAACCAAATCATCTACCGCTTTCATTTGGGTTAAGTAGTTTTCTAATTGATTAAGCGGCAATGCACATGGGCCATCACATTTGGCATTATCAGGATCTGGATGCGCTTCAATGAACAACCCCGCTAAACCTAATGCCATACCGCTACGTGCAAGTTCGGTTGCTTGAGCGCGGCGTCCGCCTGCACTATCAGTACGACCACCTGGGCGCTGCAGTGCATGAGTTGCATCAAAGATGACTGGGTAACCAGACTGCTTCATTTCATCCATACCCAGCATATCCACTACTAGGTTGTTATAGCCAAAGCTTGAACCACGTTCACACAGAATAATGTTGTCATTACCGGCTTCATTAAACTTCTTAATGATATGACGCATTTCATGGGGCGCTAAGAATTGCGGCTTTTTCACGTTAATGATTGAACCCGTTGCTGCCATAGCAACTACTAGGTCCGTTTGACGGGCTAAAAATGCTGGCAACTGAATAATATCAACCACATCAGCCACTGGCTGGCATTGATGAATTTCATGCACATCGGTGATAATAGGTACATTAAAGGTCGACTTAATCTCTTCGAAAATCTTTAAGCCTTCTTCCATACCTGGACCACGATATGAGTTCACAGATGAGCGATTTGCTTTATCAAATGACGCTTTAAATACGTAAGGAATACCCAGTTTTTGGGTTACTTCTACGTAATGCTCTGCAATTTTCATTGCTAGATCGCGAGACTCAAGCACATTCATGCCACCAAATAAAACAAACGGTTTATCATTCGCAATTTCTAGCTCATTTAAACCAATGATTTTATGATCCATAGTCATTTCTCTTTAATCAATACCATGGGATTAGCCGCTGCTAACCCCATTAAAAAATAATGTTATACCGCAAGTATCTGCAGTAACTGGCCACACATCCAAGCCATATATGTGCCTACAGCATAGCCCAATACCGCCAACAATACGCCAACTGGCGCAAGTGCTGGATGAAACGCTGCTGCAACCACAGGGGCTGACGCTGCGCCGCCAACGTTAGCCTGACTGCCCACCGCCATATAAAACAGCGGTGCTTTAATAATTTTAGCCACGATAAGCATAAAGCTTGCGTGTACCAGCATCCAAATAATACCAATGGCGAAATACCACAGGTTTTGCTCATCAGCGAGTTTGGATACATCCATATGCAAACCAATGGTCGCAACAAGGATATATAAAAATGCCGATGCCACTTTCGAGGCGCCCGCAGCTTCTATCTGCTTTACTGGACTAAAGGATAAAGCTAAACCAATAGTAGTGGCGATAACAACCAGCCAGAAGAACTTGGAGGTTAAGCTGTAGTCTTGAGTCCAAGGGTAATTAACTTCAAAAAATGGTCCTAAAAAGTCTGCCGCAAAATGCGCTAACCCGGTAACACCAAAACCTATGGCCACAATCAGCATTAAGTCACGCAGTGAAGGTATACGGGCATTTTCTGCATGGTACTTTTCAACTTTGGCTTTAAGGGCTTCAAGGGCGGTGGTGTCTGCGCCTGTTTTAGCATCAATCTCTTTAGCACGAGATGCCATCAGCAGTAATACTGCCATCCACAGGTTAGCGACAATTACATCTACAGTCACCATCACGGAAAAGATATCGCCGCCCACTTCATAAATTTCTTTCATTGAGGCTTGGTTAGCGCCGCCGCCAATCCAACTGCCCGCAAGAGTGGTCATTCCGCGCCATACTGCATCAGGGCCATTGCCGCCTAATACGTCAGGGTTAATGGCTGAGATAATCAATAACGCAATGGGACCGCCAATCACAATGCCCACGGTGCCGGTTAAAAACATCACAATGGCTTTAGGGCCTAAACTTAAAATCGCTTTTAAATCGACACTTAAAATCAATAACACCAAACAAGCAGGTAATAAGTAACGCGAGGCAACATAATATAATTTTGAGGTGTCACCATCGACGATACCAAAGGTATTCAGTAGTGATGGTAAGAAGTAACACAGCAATAAGGCTGGGATAAACTTATAGAATTTTTGCCAAAATGGGTGTGCTGACGAACTGGTATAGAAAACAAAGCCGAGAATGACGGCAAGTAATCCCAGTGCTGTTGCGTCATTGGTTACCATGGGTGTGGTGGTCATGAAAAAGCTCCCTTGCAAATGCATTTCATAGTGAATTTATTATTGTTATGAATGTACTTTAAAGTACTTATTATTTTAAATTGGCGAAGTTACTGACAGATTAACTGCTTTGCGATAAACAATTCAGGCTCATAAATGAGCCTGAATTTGAATATTATATTAACCACTTAGTGATAAGTCTGTGGTTGTTGACTTAACTCTTTCAGCTGGATTTTGACAATTTCCGTCACCGGGTCGTGTGGACTGCTGTCGATAAAGTGCTGTAAATCTGAAATGGCCACTTTAATGCACCCCAGTTGCTGGGCAATAAAAGCGCGCTCTCGATTTAAGCTCACATCATCAGGATGCCACTGCAGCAATAAATTGCAGCATTCCATCGCTTGTTCAAATTTCTGGGTTACGATGCAACCCGCTTTTAGCTCATGTAACATACGAGTTATTAAGCGTTTTAGGCTGGCTGTTTTTAAGTACTTAGGCTTAAGCATGGCCGAATTACCTAACTCACCACGCACCAGTATATGCAATTGGTGGCGGCTTAATTGCTGCCCCGTTAGCGGATCGATATAAATGACATTATCATTTATATGGCTTCTCACTACGGTGTGCCCCGGTAATAATACCGCTTCTAAGCTAATATCAAGCTGCTTAGCCAGTAAAATTAATACCGTGGCTAAGGTGGTGCTGTTACCTTGACGGGTCATAATGCAGCGACCAAGATCGGCAGCATCAACACTAAAGTAATCATCACGCACACAAAAGCCTAAATCATCATAAAACCAGTGCAATAAACCTTCAAAGCGCTGTTGCTGATCTTCGACATATAAGCTCATCACTGAGCCGGCAATTTCATACCAAGCCCAAAGCGCTTTCTTCTCTTGAGAAAAGCCAAGATGTTGTGTTATTTCAAATGCAGTTTCAGGGATCTTAACTGCATCTTTCATTTGATGTTTTGCCATTAAACTCTATTAACCCATTAATACAACTTGTTTAAAATGAGCCAGCCTGGCAGCTAATACGAGCCATCCGATAGCACCTAAAAAGGCGAAGATTTTGAATAAATTGTTACGGTTACCTTTAAGTGCCATAACGCCCAATCCAATGTAGGCTAAAACTGCAATTAATTTTTCAGTCATCCACTCATCGACAAATGGATATTGTTTGATCATGAAGCACAAGATTAGCCCTGATAACAATAAGAAGGTATCAATGACATGAGGGGCAACTTTAACAAACTTTTTATCCATGATTGGCGACTTGCGCATGTGTAGTACAAAGCGAGTGACAAAAAAGACCACACTTAAAAAGATGAAGGTTAAGTGCGTGTGTTTAACAGCTGGATATAAACTGTAAAAGGTTTCCATTATTGTTTTTCTCTTTGAGCTACCGATAAAATGGCCGCTAGTTTACTCGATCTGGCGGCTTATTAGCAATGTTGTGAAAATCGCCCCATTAGGCCAGTCACTACATGAGTAAATCAGCAACTAACTCAGTATTAACTGGGCAATTAACGCGATGGATCACTGCCAATGATTAACGAACGAAAAAATGGCGGTTGCAAGTGGCTTAAACCTTGTTCCATTGACCTAAGGTGCAACGGTCATTACTGCCAAAGTCTCGCACGGTTGCGACATTGTCATAACCAAGTTCAATGAGCTTTTGTCTTACGACCAGCGCCTGTTCAAAGCCGTGCTCCAGCAGTAAATAGCCACCTTCAGATAAGTAAGCCCGCGCATAGGTTGCGATATGAAATAAATCAGCAAAACCTGCGTCACCTGCGGTCAATGCACTTGATGGTTCAAAGCGCACATCACCCATGGCTAAATGCTCATCGGCTTCGTCAATATAAGGAGGGTTTGAGACAATTAATTGAAATTGCCGGCCTTCAATTGCACTAAACCAATCTGATTGTAAAATTTCAACTTGAGTGAGATTTAAGTTTTGCCGGTTGGCTTTAGCAAGTTCTACCGCATCAGTGACTTTATCAACGGCTGTGACTTGCCATTGTGGTCGCTCAGATGCCAATGACAATGCTATCGCGCCTGTTCCCGTACCTAAATCCAGTACCTTAGCCGTTTCCGCTACAGGCAAATTTAACGCGGTTTCTACTAAAATTTCAGTATCAGGACGCGGGATCAAGGTGGTGGCGTTAACAATAAATGGCAATGACCAAAATTCACGTTCACCAATAATATGTGCCACAGGCACACCTTGCTGGCGCTTTTCGACCATGGCTTTATAAGCTTTGAATTGATCTGTGGTGAGGACTTTTTCAGGCCAAGTATAAATGAAGCTACGCTGCTTATTGATGCAATGCAGAAGCAAGGCTTCTGCATCGATATTGGCCGATTCAGATGAATCAACCAATAAACTGTAAGCCCATTGCAAAGACTCCGCAATGGTAGAGAAAGAAGACTGTGACAAGGTTACTCCTTAGTCGTCAGCTAATGCAGCAAGCAAGTCCGCTTGTTCCTCTTGCATTAATGGCTCAATAATAGCGTTTAAGTCGCCTTCCATGATTTCATTTAAGCGGTATAGCGTTAAATTAATTCGGTGCTCACTCATACGACCTTGTGGGAAGTTGTAAGTTCGAATACGTTCAGAACGGTCACCACTTGCCACTAGATTACGGCGGGTTGATTCTTCTTCGCTACGACGCTTTTCATCTTCAACCGCTTGTAAGCGCGCTGAAAGCACACTCATGGCTTGGGCACGGTTTTTATGTTGCGAGCGTTGATCCTGACATTCCACCACAATACCTGACGGTACGTGAGTAATACGAATGGCTGAATCGGTTTTGTTGACGTGCTGACCACCTGCGCCAGATGCGCGGAAGGTATCGACTTTTAAATCTGCTGGATTAATTGAAATCTGCTCTGCTTCTGGCACTTCTGGTAATACAACCACGGTAACGGCTGAGGTATGTACACGACCTTGGGATTCAGTTTCTGGTACACGTTGAACACGGTGTCCGCCAGATTCAAATTTCAATTTACCGTAAACGCCTTCACCAGTTACGTGAACGATTAATTCTTTAAAGCCACCATGCTCACCTTCGTTGGCGTTCATGATTTCCATTTGCCACTTATTCGACTCACAAAAACGTGAATACATGCGGAATAAGTCACCCGCGAATATAGCGGCTTCATCACCACCGGCGCCGGCACGGATTTCTACGAAGGCATTACGGTCGTCATTTGGATCTTTTGGAAGCAATAAGATTTGTAATTCATCTTCAAGTTCTGCAATGGCTTTTTTGGCTGCTTTAATTTCTTCTTGAGCCATTTCACGCATTTCTGCGTCATCTTCAGTAAGCATTTCTTGCGCTGACTCAAGATCGGCTTGAGCCTCTTGAAACGCTTTAAAGCTTTTTACAATATCTTCTAACTGAGAATATTCTTTTGATAAGCCGCGAAAGCGGTCTTGATCCGCAATAACTTGTGCATCACTCAGTAATGCCAATACTTCTTCATTACGTTCAAGCAAGCCTTCCAGCTTGCGAATAACCGACTCTTTCATTTAGCTTTATTACCTTAATTTTTATCCAAACCAAGCGTGACACGTAATTGGCCTAAGGTATTCAAGTCCCCTTGACGACTAGCAGAAGTTAACGCTTGTGTCGGTGCATGGATTAAGCGATTGGTTAGCCTATTGGCTAGCTCTAAAATCACTTGTTCATTGTCACCACCTTGAGTTAATTTGTTCAAGGCGCGCTCTACTAATTCATCTTTAATTGCCAAACTTTGGCTTCGGTATTCTCGAATACTGTCTACAGACTCTAACGAACGCACCCATTCCATAAAGATATGAGATTGTTCATCGGCAATTACTTCTGCCTGCTCGGCGGCTTCTTTACGTGAAGCCATGTTCTGTTCAATGATGCTGTGTAAATCGTCCACAGTATAAAGGAAAGCATCGTCTAATTCGCCAACTTCTGCTTCTATATCACGAGGAACTGCAATATCAACCAATAGCATGGGTTGATGACGACGTTGTTTCAGTGCCTTTTCGACCATGCCCTTACCTAATATAGGCAATGGACTGGCGGTAGAGGATATCACGATATCGGCTTTAGGTAGATAGTCTGGTATTTGTTGCAGCGTAATTGCCGTTGCATCAAACTCTTCACACATCGCCTGTGCACGCTCAACCGTTCGGTTAGCCACCACAATACCGGCAACCTCATTGTCTTTTAAATGCTTGGCAACTAATTCAATGGTTTCTCCAGCGCCAATCAATAATACATTGGTGGTACTTAGTGATGAGAAAATATGTTTGGCCATGCTGACAGCGGCAAACGCCACTGACACCGCGGCGGCGCCAATTTCGGTTTCAGTACGCACTTTTTTAGCCACTGAAAAGGTGTTTTGAAACAAACGGTCAATAGTAACTGCCGTTGTGCCTGCCTCTTTAGCTTTCGCAAAGGCTTGTTTAACTTGCCCAAGAATTTGTGGCTCACCTAATACTAGAGAATCTAGACCTGAAGACACGCGCATTAAGTGTTTAACGCATTCCTGATCCTCATAGCTATAAATACAAGGCATGAGATCATCATGACTAAGATTGTGATAATCCTCTAGCCATTCGATGATGTCTTCTTTAGTGCCGTTGTTGCAATAAAGTTCTGTACGGTTACAGGTTGACACGATCACGGATTCACCCGAGCTAGTTCGACTAGCTAGACTCTTCATCGCATCGTGAATCTTATCCGGTGAAAAGGCGACTTTCTCTCGAAGATCGACCGTGGCGGTTTTATGATTTATTCCGATTGCTACTAGGCTCATGTGACTCGTTTTAAGTTCTTCGCAGGATCATTAATTAGGTCATTCTACTTAATTGGTAAAACTAAAAACACAATTGGCTTAACAAAACGGAATAATTATCTATTTTTTTTCTAATAATTCTATCTTGTTAACAAAATCATCCATCATTTGACAAAATACACCAAGAAAAACAGGGCTATGTATATCTACATTAGCTAATATTGTCTAGTATAGGAGTAATAATTAATCAAATCAGTTTTATTTATAAAAGCATTTTTACAATCAGCTTATTGCCCAGTATCATGCCTTATCGCTTTTTTATCCCAGTGAGTCCCTTTGCGAATTTTAACAACTTACCTAAAACACTTACTGTTAATGAGCTGTTTATTGTTAACGGCTTGTTCTATTCGTCCGCCGCACACGCTTTCAGAAACACAGGTAAAGCACCCCAGTGACGCCCAAGCATGGGAATTACAAGGTAAACTGGCTTTTCGTTCTAGCAGCGATAAATTTAGCACCAACTTATTTTGGTTGCACGATCAAAGCAGCCAATATGATCGCGATGAATTGACCCTTACCACCATGATTGGCACAACTGTATTGTCACTTAAGTCTGAAAATGGCCTAGCCAGTTTAGACATTCAAGATAAAACTTACACAGACAACAACCCTGAGCGGCTAATCTACCGCGTCAGCGGCATGACCATTCCCATTAATAAATTACCGCTTTGGATCACAGGTCAAGTCGCCCCTGATGATGAAGTGCTAGAATATAATCCAGATGGCAGCATCAAACGTTTTAGCAGTGCTGATAATGGCGGGGATTGGCTGGTAAGCTTTATGAGTTATCAGCAACAAAGCGGTGCTAAGCTGCCCAGATTACTGCAAATCAATCGCGCTGATGTACAAATAAAAATACAGATAAATCAATGGCAAGCTCTAACAACCAATCTAGCACAAACCAATAACTAATCGATATTGGTTTATCGGCTATTGATGATGCGCTGTTATATAAGTACTTATATAGGCACTTCGACTCAAAATGACAAAACCACTTGAATGGCTTTTACATGACAACAAATAAAGACAATTTGGCAATCTCCACTGAATGGCCAGCTCCTGCAAAGCTCAATTTATTTTTGCATATTACCGGCCAACGAGCCGATGGTTACCACGAACTGCAAACCCTGTTTCAGTTTATTGACCAATGTGACTATTTAGATTTTCAGACGACTGAGTCGAAACAAATAAGCTTGCATTCAGAATTATCAAAAGTTGTCGCAGAAAAAGATAACTTAATTCTAAAGGCCGCAAAATCTTTACAAGAATATTGCAATTATCAGGGCGGCGCACAAATTTGGTTACGTAAAAACTTGCCTATGGGTGGCGGTTTAGGTGGTGGTTCATCTGATGCGGCCACCACATTAGTGGCATTAAATAAGTTGTGGGGGCTTGATTTACCCCATGCAACCCTAGTAAAAATCGGCCTAGAACTTGGCGCGGATGTCCCTGTTTTTATTAATGGTTTTGCTGCTTTCGCTGAAGGTGTTGGTGAACAGCTTATTGCAGTGCAACCAGCAGAGTTGTACTACCTAGTCATAGTGCCTGAAGTCCATGTGTCAACCCAAGCAATTTTCCAAGCGCCAGACTTAACTCGCGATACACCTAAATTAGCAATCGATACTTTAATGCAGCAAAATTGGTCAAATGATTGCCAAAAACTTGTCACAGAAAAGCACCCCCAAGTTGCCAATGCCTTAAGCTGGCTGGTAGAATATGCGCCGTCAAGAATGACCGGAACTGGCGCATGCGTCTTCGGTGAATTCGAACAGCAACAATCGGCGCTAGACGCGTTGGCACACCTGCCAACGACCATGAGCGGCTTTGTTGCTAAAGGCTTAAACCTGTCACCTTTGATGACACGCTTAAACCAAGATTAACAAATACCTTCTAGAAATGTTTTTTGCTTATTGATGACAACATCCTTAAGTCACATTTTTAGCCACTAACTTAAAGCCAACACCTGAGGTTCATAAAGTGCCCGATATCAAGCTCTTTGCTGGTAACGCTACCCCTAAACTAGCCAAAAAAATAGCCGACCGTTTATTTTGCAAACTTGGCGATGCAGTAGTAGGCCGTTTCAGCGACGGTGAAATCAGTGTTCAAATCAATGAGAACGTACGTGGTGCTGATGTATTCATCATCCAATCGACTTGTGCACCGACCAACGACAACCTAATGGAACTTATCGTTATGGTTGATGCGCTTCGCCGTGCATCTGCTGGTCGTATTACCGCAGTAATTCCATACTTCGGTTACGCTCGTCAAGATCGTCGTGTTCGTAGTGCTCGTGTACCTATTACTGCTAAAGTTGTTGCAGACTTCTTATCAAGTGTTGGGGTTGACCGCGTATTAACTTGCGATCTTCACGCTGAGCAAATTCAAGGTTTCTTTGATGTGCCTGTTGATAACGTTTTCGGTAGCCCAGTACTGCTAGAAGATATGTTAGGCAAGCAACTTGATAACCCAGTTGTTGTTTCTCCAGACATTGGTGGTGTAGTACGTGCTCGCGCTGTAGCTAAACTACTTGATGATTCTGACTTAGCAATTATCGATAAGCGTCGCCCACAAGCGAACGTAGCTCAAGTAATGCATATCATTGGTGATGTTCAAGGCCGTGACTGTATTATTGTTGATGACATGATCGATACTGGTGGTACTTTATGTAAAGCGGCAGAAGCGTTAAAAGAACATGGTGCTAACCGTGTATTCGCTTATGCAACTCACCCGGTATTTTCTGGCAATGCTGCGAAAAATATCGCTGAATCAGTTATCGATGAAGTTATCGTTACCGATACTGTGCCATTAAGCCCTGAGATCGCTAAACTTGAAAAGGTAACTCAGCTAACAATGTCAGCAGTACTTGCTGAAGCGATCCGTCGTGTTAGCAATGAAGAGTCTATTTCTGCGATGTTCCGTCACTAATCAATTATTTGAATTAGTCGCTGACTTAAGCTATCTGGCTTAGGTCTTTGAGTTAGGTCTTCGACTTAGCACCGACATCGAAAAAGCGCACTCAATCGAGTGCGTTTTTTATTGGCTGTTATTTGGCATAAATCAATCTAGATTAATAACCCATAACTCAGTACCCTATTGGCTATAAAAATAATTCAACAATAAGTCATTACCCATGTTTAAGCCTTTCTCATTAATCTCACTGTGTTTTGTTGGCCTAATCTTATCCACTCAAGTCACTGCGCAGTGGCATCAAAAGAGCTTTGAAGTCATGGGGACCCAAGCTCATGTTGAATTTTGGCTTTCAGAAGCAGAGAAGAATACAGAGTCAAATGAAAAGCAAACTGCAGATAACCTCATCATCGCTGTCGAACAAGAAATGCATCGCATCGACCGATTAATGAGTCCTTATAAAGCAGACAGCGAATTAAGCAAAATCAACCAACTGGCAGGGAAAGAGGCAGTTGTCATTAATCAAGAACTGTTTGATTTGCTGCTTGATTCACACAAGATTGCTGAGCTGACAAACGGTACATTTGATATCACTTACGCCTCAATTGGTTATCAATACGATTACCGCCAAGGACAAAAGCCAGCGAAACCCGAGATAAACCAAGCCCTCGAAGCTATAGATTACCGCGCAGTAACCTTAGACAAATCACAATCTAGTGTTCGTTTTAAAAACCAAGATGTACGGATTGATTTAGGCGGAATAGCTAAAGGACATGCCGTTAAGCAATGCTTAGCCATTTTACAAGCTGCAGGTATTAAGCACGCCTTAGTCAGCGCAGGTGGTGATACAGGACTGCTCGGTGACAGACGCGGCCGCCCATGGTTTGTCGGTATTAAGCACCCTAGAGCCGCTGAAAAAACAGCGGTGCAATTACCACTGGTTAACGAGTCAATTTCAACATCAGGTGATTACGAGCGTTACTTCATCGAAGATGGCGTGCGCTACCACCACATCATTAATCCTAAAACCGGCGACTCGGCCAGAAAAGTGGTCAGCGTATCCATCATTGGTAAAAACTCAACTTACGTTGATGCCCTATCAACAGCCGTATTTGTAAAAGGCTTACAAGAAGGCATGGCGCTAATTAACCAACTACCAGAATATGAAGCGATTATTATTGATAATCAACAGACGTTACATGTATCAGAGGGACTGCAACAGGACTAGATAAGTAATGGATTAATGGTAGGTGCTGGGGGAGCGTTATAAGGATCCACTTATTTTCTCTCACCCAACATATTTTCAGCACCTACTTATTTTATTTTCTTATTCAAAAAATATCAGTCAGGTTATTTGCGACTTAATAGATCTTTTGTTACAACGAGAACCGTCGACTGCACCATTACACCATTATTTTCATGAGAGACAACCACATAATCATCAAGCTCATTTAGCAAAACAACTTTCAAAGGTTTTTCAGAATAAGGGAATTTTAGATATACATATTTACGTAATTTCTTATCAGAATAATCTTTATGATTACCAAATAAATCAAAAGAAGCTGAGTTAATTAATTTTTCAAGAGCAAATTGGGAGTAGTTAATCAGATTGGACGCATTATCCGATGACCAGCTATTCTCACCTGATATAGGGAGTGATTTGCCATTAAAAAAATAATAATCTTTAGTCGATTGAATATCCGATATTGGATCAATAATTCTAACTGTAAGTCTAAATTCAATTTGAGCTAAATTATCAGAATCTAAGATAAGCTTAGCTGATGGTAACAGAATTAAATTTGGTGACTCTGTATCATTTACAATCTTAAGTTCTCTATCAAAAACCTGATTTTGGATAATATCTGTTAATACTTCATCAAACTTTACACTCAATGTTTCATTTTCATTGTCAAATGAAACTGAATTACTTAATTGATCGACTAAGATTCCCAATATACCAAAATGGTTTGATAAATTACTTCTACCAGAAAGAAATACTTGGCTATCAGCTACTAAATAATCACCAGCGGGTATTTCCGTGGTTGTAGATATAGTAGCCGAAGAAGATTGGATTTTTACAGAGCCAGAATATTCAGGGACAATAATAGGCTCATAATGTGTCGCACAGCCAGAAATCCAAAGAAAACAAATAAAGGCAAAAAACCTTTTTATAAACGTATAAATAATATTCATAATAACCTAATATTTGTATTGTGCGCATGCACATTTAATAAACCAAATACTTAAACTTTACTAAAGCAAAGCTATTGATTAGTAAGCACTCTATCAGAGTCCTGTTGGATAAACGAGTATCTATATTTGGAACTGATCAATTGTGATGAAGGTCTATATCATTGCTTCATCTACAAAGTTCTTTTGGATTAAGATTTTAAACCTAGAAAATACCGAATTAGTTGGCAGTTAAACAACCATCACAATGATTAAAAAACAAAAAAGCTCAGAGAATACCTCTGAGCTTTTCAATTTAACCAGCAAAATAAACCGATATTTTAATCAAACTATCGGTTGAAACGCTGTTAGCGAGTCTAACATCGCACTGTTGCCCAAACCTTGTCTTGGTGCCACCATATTGAACTGGCCTTGTTCACCATGCAGTGCCATGTAGTTAAGCAACACCGTATCCACCAGCAAGTTCACGTTATTTGCCGATGGCGCCGATGCGGTATCCACTGAGGCATCAGAGCGCATAAAGCCGATTTGTTGGTTTTGCGCCATTTGATCAGCACTTGCGCCCATCAATTGTGGCTTACCCGCTGGGTTATACACCAAGAAGAAAGATGCACCTGTAGATGAGTTATCTCCCGTCCATTCGCCCTTGCCTCGTCCTTCCATTGAGTCATCGATGCGGCCATTACTGGCAACCGAGCCATCACTGAATACATACATCATCAAAGGTTGATTGCGACGAGCGGCATATTCCAAACATGCGCCCATACAACGCCCTGCGCGTAAATCTCGTAACTCACCGGTACCACGCTCACCAGTGTGATAGTCAAAACCACCCATAGTGACAGTGCCAGCACCAGAGAATCCATTAACCACCAGTTTCATAATAGAAGCGGTTTTTTGGAACTCTGATTCTGAATCAAATTCATTAATGGTAAAAATACCGCTTGGGCCCACAATGTCAGGATCTAACACAGGGTTAAGTGTCGAAGGATCACCAAAACGATCGGCTAAATCAGCACTTTTCACATAACCACAATTGACTAAGTCTTTAATCACATCATCACGAGTTACTTTAGTGTTCACCGAAGCCATTTTCTGGGCGCTAATGCGCTGGATGCTTTCCATTACGGTTACGGCATCGCGCTGAGATAACAAGTTAAACAAATCACCCACATCCACAAGCCCAGTCACATCAGACGGTCGATCGATTTTAGTTGGTCGCATGCTCAAATCGACAAAATTAGCCGCTGCCATTGAGTTGCCACCAGAGTCAGTGCTGCGCGAGCCAATGAGTGGCATCAGCGAGCCGTTAGCACCAGCCGCCGCAATAGCATACATAGGATTATGTGGGTTATTACCTGTATCGTTATCAGAACGACAAGGGATCACCGCACCATTAATCCGTGATGCGGTATCGGCTGAAACCTTTTCCAATATGCCACGTAAAAACGCTGAATCAGAGTGGAACGCGAGCCCTAAATCAGTGTTAATAAAATCAGACATACCAACATCAGGGTTTGCAATCGATGGTGCCATATCACCAGGTAAACCCAGCTTGTTATAGCCAGCTGTCGATAAGAAATCTTGCTGACCACCTGCGCCACCAACCAGCACATTTGAGCCAGCAATATTGGCGCCGCCCGCTAAATCGAAACTAATAAACGGAATTTTACCCGCCCCTTGTACGCTAATACCGCATGAGTCTCGCAGTGCTTCTAGGTCAGAAGACAACGCAGCATTGGCTTGGTTTGGGTTAGCAAACATGCTCATTAATGATAAACCCGCGACCGCTTGGCCACCTTTTGCCAGGCCCGTTGAGATAAACTCACGCCGAGTCATGGGTTTACGATGATCGGAAAACAATAAAGGACTGTCAGGGTGAAGATGAGTACGTTTAGTCATGTTGAAGTCCTTTTAAACTCTTTTTTGCCGCCGCTTGATTGTCGATATTCAATATTGGAAACGTGGTGATCTGTGTGGGTATTTTTATCATCATTACGCTCCTATTGAATCAACATCACAGCACTTGCCAACACTGCTGCACATGAGGCTTTAGCAATAGTTTGGGTTCGCTCTGCATTACAGTTTGTGCCACACACAGACAAATTACTGACTAGTGAATCCAGCTCGTTATAAACCACGTTAGCATCAGGCTGACTCGATAAATTCAGCGGCATAAGTTGACCAATTAACGGGTTGAGCAAGTTAGGTCTTTCTGCGCTGCTTAATGCCACGTTTGGCTCTTGCGTGAAGTCAATATCAGGGAACCAAGCGCTGCGTAAGCTATCGTCATCAATGGCGACATCGCAATAGGCAATTGCCAGTTGCGTCACCCCCATTTGCTGTGCAGAAATAAAGGTATCGATATTTTCGACACTCGGCAGTTGGCTTTTTACTAGCCCATAGGTATCAAACACTTTGGTTGTTTGCTGAGGTACACCAGTTAACTCACTCATTGAGTGGTTAATTTCAGCAAAGTTTCTTAAGCCTATTTGCGCGGTTTCGGTATTTGCTGGTAACTCATCAGGTGTGATTATCACGCCAGGCACAACCACATTTTCATGTTCACCGATTTGCTCAAAAGTGAGGAAAAACTCATCCTGACTGGCACCTTTTTCGAGACCAATAATAGTGCCTAATGCAGACAGCGACATAGGTTCAGCTAACGCCTGACCGCTTTCAATGGCTAAATCGACGTTGGAATAAGCTTGTCCTTGGGCACTTTCTTTACCATTAATCCCGATACGAACTGAACGCATATCAAATGCTTCAGCCACTGGCGTACCATCGATATTCACCAATGAAGCGCCAGTAAATAAATAGCTGTAATTATCAAATTGGCTGACTTCAAACATCACATAGGTATTGGGTAAATCAATTAAATGACTTACCGAGAACAGCAAGAAGAATTTCTCACCTACACCAACATCATAGTTCTGGCTGATTTGTTCTTGCTCTAGGACGCGGTTATAAATCGCCAACAAACGAATATCACCCTGCCAGACATGTTGGTTTGAAGCCTCTCGTCCTAAAATCAACGCAAAGCTGTCATCCCAAGATGCCAACGGCGCAATATCTTCATCAGCCACTTCAATTAAGTTGCCATTGACGTAAATTTTTCGCCCTTCTGTAGCGTTATAAGTTAATACCACATGCTGCAGTGTCGCTTGCAACACTTCATCGGCATTTGGCGTACTTAAGGCTGGTTCGCCATTGGTGCTTGAAGCTTCAGTGCGCAGCATAAAGTCATAGTTATATTGGCTCTGGCCTAATGTGAAGTTACGTGCATCATCACCTGCTGAATAAGTGACGATTCTTGCAGGCCCTTCTTGGGTGACATTATTTGGTGTTACCCAAGCTTCAACTGAAAACTCACCAGTAGAGGTGATTAAATCATGGAGTTTCTTACTGTTGGCGGTACTGGCCTGCGCTTTACCATTAGTAAAAGATAAGCCCCAACTGCCGAGCCATTCAACATCACCCGTCAGCGATAAATTCGCTTCTGGCGCGATACCAGAGGTATCGTATGCAGTAGAACCCTCGCCAGTTTTGAACTGGTATAAGGCAATGACATCCGTTTCAAATCGACCACCACTTGAAGCGGTAATACCATCCGTTAACCGTAGTGATTTAGACACCACCATTTCTGGTGAAATTTCATCGACAGCAATTGCATCACTCATCGCTGTCACTGCAGCAAGCATTTCATTGCTATTTTCTTGGCAATTTGTCCAACAGTTATGAAACTCACTACCTAAACGAACCACTAATCTAGACTGAGATGGCTCATCGATGTTGATGACATTTTTAGCCGACTCGTAAGCTTGAGTTATATCGTTACTTGCAAAGAAAGGTGACTGAGCAAAAGTCGCTCCTTCGTTATGACAATCAACGCAGTACTGACTAACAATGGGGTAAACATGTTGGCTAAATAGCGCACTGTCATCTGGGAAACTTTTGCTTGAACCTGGCTCTCGAATGACTGGCGCAGTTAACTCAATTGTATTGGCGCTACTGACCCGTTCATCTGACCACAATTTGATCCACGAAGTCATGGTTTCACCACAGGCACTATCGCTGTCTAGCCAACAATTATGGCCACCAGCCACTTTTTCAACTAAGCGAGATGAAGCTGGATCAGTTAAATCAACCAGCGGATTAGTCGCAGCATACGCGTCGTTAACGTCTTCTCGACTGGCAAAATATGGCGCTTGATTACCTTCAGTATGACAGGCTCCACAGCGATTTTGAGTTGAGATATTGTCCCACAATGAGACTTTATATTTTTGAATGTCTTCAGTGGCAGGTGCAGGACCGGTATACACGCCAGAGTCTGGTTCTTGCTGTTGAGGCGGATTACTTTCTACGTCACCGCCGCCACATGCCGTGAGGGTTAAACATAAACTCAGCACCGAGAGGCTAGATAAGGTTTTTTGAGATAATTTCACCGTTACTCTCCCATGCAGTAGTTGCCAACTTCAGCGAATACACGCTTAAGTTGATATGAGTTTTGTTGAAAAGACTCAGTGGTCGCCGCAATTTGGTTAATATCCTCATTGGACTCTGCATCTCGTAAGCACACGGTTTTAAATACTTTCTTTACTTGGCATTGAGCGAAAGCTTGGCTATTAGCAAACTCCTCACCTAATGACTTAGCACCAAAGCCTTTACCTTCAAGGGTTTCATCCCAGCCAAGCTTTTGGTTAACCCCCTCACGCCAATAGTTATGCCATTCATCATCTTCAGTGACATAACCGTAAGGGAAACTGGTCGAGTTAATATGGTATTTACCTTGCACCCTGGTGCCTGTATCGGGATCAACTTGGCCACTTTGGTTGTAAGCAATAGCCCCATTATCACCAACCGGATCGGCTTCAAGGTTAAAATCATATTGATAAAATGCAAACGCTTGAGCTAATGGATCCATGCCACTGTGGCAACCTAAACAGTTATTGATAAATAAGCGACTATCGCCACCAGGGCTGCGGCTAACATCTTGGCGGATTCTATCGGGTGAACGGGTATTATCTTTTAGGGGCTCTAAATCAGTGCACAAATGATTCATTAAGGTAAAACGCACCATGGCTCTGTTTGTACCTAAATAAAAGAATGCTTTGGCAGCCGCTCTACTGGTTAGAACGCCTGCTGTAGCATCACTTGGCAAACCATTTAAGCTAGACTGACTGGTTCGCTCCAAGCCATCTTTTAAATCAATAAACTGATCTTCTAATGATTGGTAATGTTGGTTATTACTGGTGCTATAGGCTGGTAAATTAAGGCTGTTCTTCCCCACATACACCATATCGGCTTGCAGTACCTGCCTGAAATCAACGTCATCTCGTACCGCACCAATTACAGTTGCACTGTAATCATTTAGTGGTGCAAAACTGTCTTGATCGATATTAGTCCAGGGGGTGGCGAACAATTTTAAAGTCGTGGAATAAAAAGCTGGGGTTTCCATTGCTAAATAAGCCGCTTCTATCGGTTTACTATCGTCGAGTAATTGCGCTATATCATTGAGGGTTTGTTCAGATGCGGGAACACCGGCGATACGATCATGTAACTGCTTTGCTTGCTCTAACGTCCCAGCATGAGACAAAGGAGCAAAAACAATTATTGAACCTAGTGTTAATTTATGCAAAAAGGCTCGGGTTTTATTCAGTCTTAATTGCGTTCTTAGCACATTGAATTTATTTGAAAATCGTTGACTTTTCACCGTACAAAGTTGCCTCTTCATACTGTCTCCTTGTCGTTATTTCAGCCAACAAACGCCTTAAGCGGCAGAGTTATAAAAACGCAGACAATGATAAGTATTTCGGGAATCATAAAGCTTGTTGTTTTTATTTTTGTTAACTTTATTTTTACTTGGCAAAATAATTTTTATTAAAAAGTATTGAAACACTGAGACTAGGCGGCAATAATGTCAAGAGTTATTACATTTTAACTATGTAACGATAACAATAATAACAATTATATATTAAGGGTAATAAATGAAGCCATTTTTCGGCTTAAAGGGATTAGGCCGTAAAACTTTTGACAATAAAGTTTTAGGCTATAAAGCTTCTAGTTATCAAGCATTAATGGCGTTTCTTCTTGTTAGCGGTTGTAACACGGATACCGCGCTTAAGGATGAACAGCCTGATCCTGTTTTAGTTGAATACCCTGTGGTTTACATTCAGCGCGATCTCATTACCCAGCCCAGTGATGACAACCCAGAATCCGCTAGTTTTCAAAGTAGAAACCCAAGCCAATTTAATCCTGGCGCACAATTATTTGTAAAACGAAATGCGTTTACTGACTCACCCGTTACCAATATCACCGCCGAACTTTTTGCCGATTTAATCACCGAAGATCCTGACACTATCCAACGCATAGATATTCGTGATTTATCAGTCTCTGATGATGGTCAACAATTTTTAGTCTCTATTCGCGCGCCAGAAATTGCTGATGCCGACGAAGATGAACAACCAAGTTGGAATATATGGCGTTACCAATTATCTGACCAATCACTGACCCGATTAATAGACAGTGATACGACTGCCGAACAAGGTGATGACTTGATGGCATCCTTTCTCCCTGATGGACGGATTATATTTGCCTCAACCCGCCAGCGCTTATCACGAGCCATTTTACTCGATGAAGGTAAACCGCAATACACCGCTCTCGACGAAAGCCGCGATAACGAAACGTTCAACATCCATTTAATGAACGATGATGGTAGCGGTATTGAGCAACTGACCTTCAATCTTAGTCATGATTTCTACCCACTGGTATTGCAAGATGGACAAATCCTCTATAGCCGTTGGGATGACATGGGTGGCGACCATGGTATTAACCTCTACAAAATGAATCCAGATGGCACCGAGAATGAATTAATGTTCGGCTGGCATTCTCATCAGATGACTCTCGATGAGCAAGATGAACAAATTGAGTTTGTTAAACCGCAGCAATTACCAAATGGCAATATACTAATGCTGCTGTCATCACAGGATGAAATGAGTTATCAAAAAAGGCCTGTGACAATCAATATCGATGAGTATATTGATAACCAGCAAGCCACTGCGGTATCGGGCGAAACCGACAACACAACTAACAATGCCATAAGCGATTTACCGCTCAGTTTTGATTTTAAATTTAACTTCGCAGACGCGCTATCTCCTTCTGGGCGCTTAACTCATTTATATCCATTACCTGATAACAGCCAACGTTATTTATTGAGTTGGGATCTTTGTCGGGTTGTTGTTGAAGAACAAATCCGTGCATGTGGTCAATTAACTGATGAACAGTTACTGGATCAAACCTTAACACTTGCCGATCCCTTATATGAGCTTTGGCTACTTAACGATGCCGACGGTACTCAGCAGTTAGTCGCCAATAGCGAAGAAGGTAAAGTGATTACTGAAGCGTTAGTGATGCAGCCTTCATCGCAACCTAAAGCCTTTATCGCCGATCAAGTGGTTGGTAATGAACTTGATCCACAGTTGCACCAAGAACTCGCTGCGGCAATTCACATTCGCAGCGTATATGATTTTGATGGTCAAGACAGCAGCAGTAATCAAGGCGGTATTAGTCGATTAAGCGATCCTTCATTAACCCCAGCCAGTGAATTACCAGCGCGCTTTTTAAAAGTCGTCCGCGGCGTACCTATGCCACCTGATGAAGTTCGAGATATTGCCAATACCGATTTTGGCCGCAGCCGAAATCAATTAATGCGCGAAGTTATTGGCTACACCCCAATTCAGCCAGACGGCTCAGTGAAAATTAAAGTCCCTGCAAATGTGCCATTGGCCATCAGTGTCTTAGATAGCAACGGCCAACGCATTGGTGGTCGCCACAGCCAATGGATAAGTTTACAAGCCGGTGAAACCCTGCAATGTATGGGTTGTCACACGGCTAACAGCCAATTACCTCATGGCCGTTATGATGCCCAAGCAGACAGCATTAACACAGGGGCGATTGGTGGCTCTGCATACCCTAATGCCAGCAGCAATATTATTCCAATACAAGGTCAAACCATGGCGCAGGCCGATGCTATGGTCAATGGCATTGCAGAGCTATCGGCGAGCCTACGTTACGATGATATTTGGACTAATCCAGCTATCTCAGCGCCAAACCCGAGTATGAATCTGAGTTATGAAAACTTAACAACCCCTGCACCAAATGGCAGTGAATGTTTTAATAATTGGACCCCATATTGCCGCATTCAAATCAACTATGAAGAACATATTCAGCCCCTTTGGGATTTACCTCGTTTAGCCATAGACGAAGACACCTTAGAGGTCCTTGCGGATAACACTTGCACCGTGTGCCATAGCAATGTCGATGATAATAACCTTGCCCAGGTGCCAGCTGGTCAGCTTGAATTGATTGCAGCTCCATCAATAGATCAAATCGCTCACCTAACGAGTTATCGTGAGTTATTTTTTAATGATGTCGAACAAGAAGAAGTGGATGGGATCGTTATCGACAAACTAGTCGAAGTGCTAGATGCCGATGGTAACGTGGTTTATCAACTGGATGCCGATGGTGAATTGATACTCGATGCCGAAGGTAATCCAATTCCTGTATTAACCACAGTGAATGTACCAGCAATTATCTCGACTAATGGTGCCAGAGCCAGTAGCAGGTTTTTTAATACCATGAATGATGAAACCCATCAAAATATGCTGACAGCCGACGAACTTAAATTATTAAGCGAATGGATAGATATTGGGGCTCAGTATTACAACACCCCTTTTTACGCTCAAGATTAGTCGAAAAGACTTTTGATAACAGCCGCCATAATAAGAGCAACCTTGGTAAGAGACGGCTTGATAAGAAAAACCTTGATAACAACAAAGTTAAAAGCCAAATAAAAACAACAATAAACAAGGACTGATGATGTTACAAAAAGGAAACTATGTTTAATTTCGCCTGCCCATTCAAATTCATGTTGGCAGGTACATTACTCTGTTTAACGTTATTGAACTCCAACCTTGCTCACGCTGAATCCTCGGCGGCGCAGTTAACCATTGATGTTCCCTTTGTTGAGCTTCATTCAGGCCCAAGTGCAGGCTATCCCGTCGTACATGTTGTTGAGCAACATGAACAGGTCAGTGTACTACTCAAACGAACATCTTGGCTCAAAGTCCGTGATAAGCGTGGCATTGAAGGTTGGTTTCATGAAGATGACTTACGCGGACTCAGCCAACATGGTGAAGCGGTTAACCAGCATGTCATTGGCACTGAAGCCTTTATGCAAAGAGACTGGGAATCGGGCGTAATGTATGGCGACCTTGAAGGCGCTAACTTTTATAACGTGCACTTAGGCTATGTTTTCACCCCTGTTTTTAGTGCTGAAATATCTGCAGGTAAAGCCTTAGGTAGCATTTCTGATAGTGACTTATTTGAAGCCATGCTTTACAGCCATCCTTTTCCTGAATTTACCTTGGTCCCTTACATTGGCATAGGTGGCGGCATTATCAACACTAAGCCTCACAGTGTTATCGCGGATTCTGAATCACGTCAAAGCACCTTAATGAGTGCAGCGGCTGGGGTTAAATACCATCTCGCACGTAACTTTATCTTACGCGCCGAATATAAACTCTCGTTGGCCTTAACCGACAGAGATGAAAATGAACAACTTCAATCTTGGAAAGTCGGCTTTAGCGTCTTTTTCTAATGGGCATGGGAATAATGAAGGCAATGATGAAAACAGCGATAACAACAAAAATAAGCATTAATACCATGGTAAAAAACGCAATTA
The DNA here is from genome assembly GCF_030548765.1 of Shewanella sp. 3_MG-2023. NCBI lineage: Bacteria > Pseudomonadati > Pseudomonadota > Gammaproteobacteria > Alteromonadales > Shewanellaceae > Shewanella > Shewanella sp. 3_MG-2023. Next base: position 260,156 of record NZ_JAUOSH010000001.1, read on the forward strand.
AATCTTGTTTAACCCTAAGTATCGTCACTTTAGGCATGGGCTATAGCGCCATTGCACTTTCAGCTGAAGCTAGCCAATCAAATACCGTCGGAGTTAAAGCCGATGTTGAGCGCCGCGAAGTACTCGATGATGTATTGGATACCGAAAATTTCGAGGTCGGTATTCAAGGTGGCTTGATGTCAATTGAGGACTTTGAAAATAGCCCTTGGATTAGTGCACATCTGGGGTATCACATTAGTGAACACTTTTATGTCAAAGGCAGATATGCAGTCGCTGAAGGCGGATATACCAGTTTTGAGAAGCTTGCTAATACCGCGCCTTTACTGACAGATGAAGAGCGCGAAATGACCTACTACGGCCTCAATATTGGTTATAACCTTCTGCCTGGTGAAATATTTTTCAGTGAAGATTTAGTCTTTAACAGTGTGTTCTCCATTGAAGTCGGTGGTGGTAACACTGAGTTTGCCGGTGATGAACAATTTACGGTGAACTTAACCGCTAACTACCGTGTTTTTCTCAATGACTGGGTTGCATGGGATCTGGCGATGAGTGACTACATCTTTGACACTCAAATAACAGGCTCATCAAAAACGACGCACAATTTAACCTTTTCTACCGGTATTGCTGTTTATTTTTAATCTATAGCCGTTGGTCACAACCTAGCTCGAAAAAGAGTTAAACAAAAATTAAATAGTAAGAAAAAAAGGATTATCAATGATGTTATTTAAGCGTGGGTTCATTGCCCTGTTTACCCTATTTACTTTAAGTGTATCGATTCAAGCCAATGCGTTATCAGAAGGCGATATGGCACCAGATTTCACCTTAAAAAACATGCAAGGTGAGAACCTTAAACTCTCTGAGCAGCGCGGCAATATCATCCTGATTAACTTCTGGGCATCTTGGTGTGGACCTTGTAGAAAAGAGATGCCAGTACTGCAAAAGCTTGAAGACAAATATCGAGATTTAGGCGTTGCCGTTTGGGGCGTCAATGTTGAGCAAGAAAACCAAGCAGGTAAAGACTTTCTAGCCGATCTTAATTTAAGTTTTGACATCTTTTTTGACGAAACAAACAGCCTATCTGAGACCTACGATGTAAAAGCCATGCCAACGACTGTGATTGTCGATCGCGACGGCAAAGTGCGATATGTGTTCTTAGGTTATCAAGAAGGTTACGAGAAAAAATACGCCGCTGCGATTAAAAAGCTGATCAGAGAGTAACCCTATGATGAATCCAATCAAAAAAATGCTCATGCTCATAACGGCCCTGTCGTCACTATTCATAATATCGGGCTGCTCAAGTTTAGACATAGAACCTTGGGTAAAACCTTATGAACGCCAAAACCTTGCCGATCCTATTATGCGATTTGGTAGGCACCCCATTGCCAATATGCACGTAGCGCATGTATTGGAGGCCCGTGAGTCTGCTCGCGGAGCAGAAGGAACTGGAGGCGGTGGCTGTGGTTGTAACTAAGATGCTCAAGTGCTTATTAAAGACAGCCACACTGACAGGATTAATTCTCTGCTCGCCACTCAGCCTAGCAGCAGTGCTAGAGCCTGATCGCGCTGATGTGCTTTATCACAGCTATGAAGGCGGCGGGATGAAAATTGACGGTCCTTCGGTATTGCTTCGAAAAAAGACCTCAGAATCATTGGCGTTTACTGGCTACTACTACCTCGATAGCATTTCTTCGGCCTCTGTAGATGTGCTCAGTACAGCAAGTCCATATAGCGAAAAGCGCCATGAAGGCCAAATTGGGGTCGAATACCTCAACGATAAGACCTTAATGACCTTTAATGCCCGCCAGAGTGATGAAGACGATTACCTCGCACAATCCTTTAGTGTTAATGTATCTCAAGATACCTTTGGCGATTTAACCAATTTAAGTCTTGGTGTGTCATATGGTGATAATGAAATACGCCGCAATGGCGATGACCAATTTGAAGAACAAAGCCAGCAGTACCGTATTCGCGCAGGCATAAGTCAAATTTTAACTCGCAACTTAACCGCGCAACTTAACTTTGAAGCCATTGCTGACGAAGGTTACCTCAATAACCCATACCGTACGGTACGCTACATAGATACAACTAACCCATCCGGTGTTGGCTATCAGTCAGAAATCTATCCAGAGACTCGTAACTCGTTTTCAACCAAATTATCGGCAAGCTACTTTCTGCCCTATCGCGCGGCGTTATTTTTTCATTATCGCTACTTCAACGACAGCTGGGAAATTGATGCTAATGATGTCGAACTCGGATACCGCCACCCTATTGGTGACTTCTTAGAACTTGAATTTAAAGTGCGTTACTACCAGCAAACTCAAGCTGAATTTTATAGTGACTTATTCCCTTATCAAGATGCACAAAACTACCTAGCCCGCGATAAAGAGTTAAGTGACTTTAATGACTTAACCTTAGGCCTAGGTGTCACTTATTTAATGCCTGAAAGCTTATCTTTTGGAGATACTCGTTCAGAAGCCAGTATTCAATGGGACTACATCACCTTCGACTACAACAACTTTAGAGATCCCACTGCTGATGGTGGCGTAGGTAACGAACCGTTTTACAATTTTTCAGCTAACGTCATCCGCGCTTTTTATAGCGTTTACTTTTAATCATTTTGCGTAATGTTAGCGATTTAGCCCATTTTCAAGGTAGGAATATGAACAACACAGATCAAGGTACTGGACAAGGTACAGCGCAGGGTAACACTGTTAAGTCATCTACAAATTTTAAAATATGGCTCACTTTGGGGCTATTTATAACCGTGTTCTGGAGCGCGATGCAGCCAAGTGCCGCGTTAGCCAATACTAATAGTGACGCGAGTGCTAATGCAATGACTAATGGTAATGGTAATGGTAGCGCTGATAGTCAGAGTCAGGTAGCAAGCGATCTTGAAAACATCAAAAGCCAAGTCATTAAATTAAATCGTGATTTATTCATTCTTGAAGAAGACTTATTGTTCCCCGCAAGCACTCAAATAGCTGTATTTGTGTCAGTGGATATTGGACGTTTTTTTACCCTAGACAGTGTCGAGCTAAAAATTAATCAGCAAAATGTAGCCGGTTTTTTATATACCCAACGCCAACGTCGTGCACTGGAAAAAGGCGGCATTCAAAAAGTCTATATGGGAAATTTGAAAATGGGACAGCATCAGCTTACCGCTATTTTTACCGGTGTTGATGCAGAAGGTCGCACCGTACAAAGAGCAGTGACTCATCAATTTGAAAAGACAGATGAAACCGTGATGGTGGAATTGAAACTTGAAGATAATGAATCCAGTTATCGTGCAGATGTGAAAGTTGAAGAGTGGGTTTTATAACGGTTATGCCAGTTAATATGAACCAAGCTTTCCCTGACTTTAGCCGCTATGCAGTAGCAACGCCTCAGCTAAAAGCGATATTACTGCTTATCGTTAGCGGCTGTTTTTCAACTGCAGCTATCAGTGCTGATATGCCCACCGATGTCTCAACTGATGAACTAAATAAGCAACCAACTGAAGTTGCTAATGCAACGACTGCAACTAATTTAACCCTTGCTCAGCAAGCTAACCTGCGCAATAAACTTTATCGCCAAGCCTTATACTTTTATTTTGAAGGTGATTACAACGCCGCATTAAGCCAAGTTAGCCTAAACAGACAGCGCTTTGATGCTGATACCGCAAAAAGCCATTTGTTTGAAGCTGGCTTACAGGTATCCATCGGTTTACATCATCAAGCTACAGAGACGTTGGCCACGTTCGAGCAAGCATTAATTCAACAACAAGCAGACGATAAGTTGGCAGGTATTGAGCCACCAACCGAAGATAAACAAGGCAATAAAACTGCCACCTCTGCTGATGAGCTAAAGCTTATCGCGCTACTACAGTTGTCAGAACAACAAATAGAGCAAGGTAAACACAGTGCTGCCCAGCAAACCCTCGCTAATATCACTCAACTGCCTGCTTCATATGCTGAGCAATATCAGATCCTACATCAATTGGCATATTGGCCTGCATCTGTGACTCCTTCAGCGAAAATACTTGATGAGTCAGCCGCGGGATCAAACCAAGCAGATACTGAATTAACTGCAAAGTCAGCATTATCTGCTTACGTCATGCTTAACCAAGCACTGCAATTGATGCAAGCAAAGGATTATCAACGCGCAGAAACACTGCTGGTACGCATTAAAAACATAAACTTAGCAGCAACTGAAACGAATTTCTGGCAAAGCTTATTTACCGAAAAGAGTCCACAACAACGAGCTCAAGTTTCTAGTAAAAATGTTAATAAAGAAATCACTGACATAAGCATAATGACAGCTGATGAATTAAAGGCAGACAAACAAATCCAGCAGCAAGCCATTAATGATTATGCTCAATTATTGTTAGCCCAACTGTATGTTAAACAAGGTCTATACCAAGCAGCATTCGATCAATTACAAGATTTTCCTGAGCACAGTCCTTACACTGAGTCTGCACTATTTCTATTTGCCTTCTCAGCTCAGCAGATCAAGCGATATGACACTTCACTGGCATTGCTTGATTTATTAAAACGTGACTATCAATACTCCCAGCTCGGTTGGCAATCAGCATTACTCATTTCTGCTCAAATCAAACAGCAAAACACACTTTCTGAGAGCCTATATAGCTATCAACAAGCCGAGCAACTCTATGTTGAACAATTAGCTGACTTAGCACGCTTTCATACCGATATTAAGCAAACAGAATTAACGCCATTATTGTTCAACAGTAATGTAAACGCTCAAACGGGAGCTAATAGTCAATGGCTGCAAAAAGCCTTAGAAAATCCAGAGCTGAAACACGATATCGATACCTTATCTGAGTTATCACTGTTAACGAGCAGTATTGACCGTCAGCAGCAAAAAAATGCCTGGATAAAAGAGAGCTTAACACTCAATAAACAGCGTCAAGCTCGCATCATCGAACAGCAAAGCCAAACCCAGTATCCTGAATTGATTCAGCAGTTAACCAATCAAAAGCAGCTGTTAGCACAAATGATTACTGAGGCTGAAGCACAAGAAAACGCGGATATTTTTGCCAATGACGCAGAGCAAGCATGGCTTAAACGCGTCAATGAAAGTGAAAACGTTATCAAGGCTATTAGTGGTCAGCGCAGCACTGAAGAGTATCAACAAAGACTAAACCGCGTTAAAGCAGTCCTTAACTGGGAGTTGCAACAGCAATTTCCTCAAAGGTTATGGCAACATAAAAAATTACTTAAACAAGTCGACCAACAACTCGTACTGGTAAGTCTGCAGCAACAACGCTTTGCTCAGTTAGCCAATTCTCAGCAACAAACCACTGCGTTTGAGCAGCGCCAAGCTCAAGCAGAAACGAGACTGGTTACAACAATTCAAAATATCGCAGCACTTGAATCCTCAACCAAAGCTCAAATTCAACAAAAAATCTCAGCCTTTGTTTCTGAGCAACAAATTCAGCTTGAACAGTTATTACTGGCCTCTCGCCATGAAATGGCGGCTGTATTAGAGCAAATGTCCCAACCTGTTATAAATGGGGAGAAATTATAATGACCCCATCAAAACCAACGCTATCTCTACTCGTTAGCTGCATGATCATTGCTGGCGTCAGCGGTTGTAAAAGCACCCTAGATACTCAAGCTAATAACAATCCCAAAAGAGCGACATTAACTGATTTAGCCAAACAACAACCCCAAGTTTCATTGGACTCACTTGCTCTGACAAAAGCGCAGCGAAGCCAAAAACTTGCGCAAATTTATCAGCAATTACTGACATTAGAACCCAACCCAGAAGTCAGAACACACGTTGAATATCGTCTGGTTCAAATTAAGACTGAAAATCTTGAAGAGCAAATGTTTGGTGAGCTTGAAACCACAGTTCTTGATGAAGATACAGGGGTTAACCCGTTAGCTGCAGAGCAAAAAGCTTTGCAACAATTCAAGCAAAACGATCAACAGCTAGTAAAATTAATCGCTGAGTATCAAACACTATTACAGCGCTACCCTAATCGCGCTGATAACGAGCATCTGCAGTATCAACTGGCAAAAGCGCTAGATTTGCAAGGCCAGCTAGATGAAAGCTTAATCGAGATGGAATCGTTATTATCCCGCTACCCTAACACTCAATATTTAGCGGAGCTTAACTTTAGGCGCGGCGAAATCTATTACAACTTGCAAGATTACCCTGCTGCGATAAGCGCTTATAAACAGGTTCAATCAGCTGATAACAATGATAAATATTTACTCAACAGCATTTATATGTCTGGCTGGTCACTGTTTAAACTGAATCGCTTACCTGAGGCTGATAGTACCTTTTTAGCCGTGTTCGATACGATTTTAGCTAACCATAAACCAAAGCAAAATGAGTTAACCGCAACGGATTTCAGTTTTGCCAGTTTGAGCAGTCGCGAGCAAAACCTAGCAATTGATGCGCAGCGAGTTTTAAGTATTTCACTCAGTCAGCAGCAACAATCCGTATCCTTAGTTGCACTGGTGACATCAAAACAAGACACGCGTTACTTACCTATTTATCAACATGTTCTATTTGATAACTTAGCAAAATTCTTACTGAAACAAGAGCTGCAACATGATGCAGAGCTGGCCTATCAAGCCTATATCGATTTGGCACAAGATAACATTTGGTCTGCTCGTTACTCATTGGCTTTACTTGAGCTTTATCAGCGCCAAGGTAAATTTGCTTCAATGCATAAACTCAAAAATGATTATATTAACCAGTACGGGTTAAATAGCACTTTTTGGAGTCAAGCAAGTGCAAAGCATCAACAAGAGTTACTGCCTCATTTACTGGCATTTAGTGATGAGCATAGCCGCAGAGTTTACGCCAACGCGCAAAATCAGCCTGCAGGCATTGGCCGAGTAAGCGCTTTTAAAGCGGCTGCAAATGCATTAAGTACTTACTTACAACTCGCAAAATTGCCACAGGCAAGCAGCTTACTCAGCAAAGATATTCACACTGATGAATACCTGTTTGCTGATGCTAATTTTGAAGCCAAGCAATTTAGACAAGCACTTAACAGTTATAAAACTATCGCTTATGGTGAAATCAGTTCTATTGATGATTCGGTTCAAGCAGACCAGCCAAACCAACAAGCTGATCACTTAAGCCAACCAAATAAGCAGCTAAACCAAGAGCAGATAGCCCTCAAAAAGCAGGCTGCTTATGCAACCACAATCACAATTCGAGAAATCCTAACGCCGCTGCAAAATCAAGCTAATGCAAATTTGGATAGCACTCAGGTCGTTGTCCAAGAGAGGGTCGCCTTAGATAAACAGTTTATCGCCAACTATCCAGATGATAAACGCGCTCTAGAGCTTGCAACTCACGGCGCCCAATATTCATTTGCATCGAAAAATTACCTGGATTTAGCCCAGTTCAGCGAATTTGTATTAGTGACTCACGGTGTCATTAATCAACCCTCTGAGAAAAGTGCAGAACAAATAGCGGTAGTAGCGCGACAAACACCTGATGAATTAGCCAGTGTACAAAAACCTCAGGCTTATATCGCCCTAGATAAATCAAGTGTTATCAATCCAGTAGAGCACGGTAAACAGCTGCCTAAAACTCAATTAAAACAAGTACAACTTGTGACTCAGTTATATGCTCACGGGTTATATCAGCAAAGCCAATATGCCCTTGCTGAGCAATCTTATAATCTGGCGTTAAAATATTTAAGTGTCAGTCAAACACCGACAGCGCAGCAAGCGACATCACGAGTTGAAATGCGCGATTTATTAGCATCAAGCATTTACTTCCAAGCACAGGCTAACAAGAACGACAATCCGCAACTTGCTGTTGTCGATTTATTACGGATTAGCAAAGCTGTGCCTGAATCAAAATATGCAGTCAGTGGCGAGTTTGAAGCGGCGAATATCTTGCTTTCGCAACAGCAATGGCAACAAGCTATTACGGTATTGGTGCCATTTCAAAAGCGTTACCCTAAACATCAATTCAGTGCATCAATCCCAGCAAAACTTGCTCAGTCATATGAAGCATTAGAACAATGGGAATTGGCTGCTGAGCAACTGTTGATTATTGTTGCCAATGAACCCAAAGGAGCGCTAAAGCGTGAGGCGCAATATACTGCTGCGGAGTACTACCTCAAAGCAGGCGAAACCGAAAAAGCCCGCTTAACCTATCGAACATACGCTAAAGATTACCCTGAGCCTTTTGATGTAGCACAAGAAGTACGCCTTAAAATGAGCGAGTTTTATCAAGTTTCTAACGAGCCCAACAAGGAATATTACTGGTATCGCCAGATATTAACCTTCCACGCCAAGCAGCAAGCTAAAGCGAATACCTTTGCTGGGCGAGAAATTGAAATTGCCTCTATTGCAGCTTCTGAATTAGCCCAAGCACACCAGCAAACATTTATCGCGATTAAGCTAACCGCGCCATTAAATAAAACCTTGAAGCGTAAACAAGACGCGATGAAACAAGCTATTGGTTATTACCAGCAAGTGTTGGACTTTCAACGAGCACAATATGTGCCGCAAGCAACCTTTAACTTAGCTGAAATGTATCGCCAGTTAGCGGCTGATGTTATGGACTCTGAGCGCCCTAGTGACCTAGATGAATTAGCGCTGGAAGAGTACGAAATATTGCTTGAAGAGCTCGCCTATCCATTTGAGGAAAAGGCTATTGAAATTCATATCAGTAACACTGAGCGAGCTTGGCAAAATATCTATGACCAATGGATTGGCAAAAGTTTCACAACCTTAACTGAACTGTCACCTGCGTTATATAACAAACAGGAGGTGACACATGATGTCGTTGAATCAATTCACTAAACCTTTAAGTAAGAGAGTAAACAGTCGGGTGAATAATAAAGTGAATAACACACTTTCCTCAGCTCATGTCACCATCAAGTTATTAATGGGTTTCAGCCTAATGATCTTGTCTGCATGCTCAACGATGACTAATGATCAAGCGAGTGAAAACGCCGAAGCTAACGGTATTGATGCCCTAGATAGCAGTATGGTGGATATGGTTAACACAGATGATGGCAATGCTAGCTCTGTGGCAAATGGCTCTGTAGGGAACAGCTCGAACAAGCAAACGGCAAGTAATGGCGCTTTAAATGACATAACAGCCAACAATTACAACTTATATGCTGAGCAAGCACAGCAACGTTTAGCCAATGTACCCAGTACGGTGTTAACTCAGTATCAAGATGCGCTTGCTCTGATGAAACAACAGCAATTTGATCAAGCTGATGTATTATTCGATCAAGTACTCTTGGCGCAGCCAACCCTATCAGGTGCATTAGTAAACAAAGCCTTAATCGCCATTAATAAAAGTGACTTTAGTCAGGCTGAATCTTTGTTAAATCAAGCCATTGCCGTTAACCATAAAAACCCTTACGCCTTTCAGTTGAAGGCCCTTGTAGCAAGAAAGCAAGGTCAATTTGAACAGGCAGAAAAAGATTATTTAACCGCATTATCTATTTGGCCTAATTATCCAGAAGCACAAGTTAACCTGGCTATTTTGCTCGAGCTATACCGAGGAAAACTATTAGATTCGAGACGTTATTATCAATCCTATTTATTGCTAAAACCTGATGATGTTCAAGCCCAGCGATGGTTGGCTGGCGTTGAAATAAAAATTCAGCGCGCTGGGCTCAATTTGCAAGAAGGAGAAGGATAAGATGGTTAGTTCATTAACCCCGATGACAACATACCGTGTAAACGCAGCGGTTATTGCTGTTATGACACTCTTGCTGCTATCAGTCATTAGCATTGGCCAGCTTAATGCCGCTGAAACCGTCAGCACAGCAAACAAACCCGTATTAATTGAAAGTAAAGTGACCGGCACGCAAGAGCAACCCAAAGTGCTTTACATCATGCCTTGGCAAGGAATTACCAACCCTGTAGCAATACAAGATAACAATATGCAAATCATCTTGCCGCAATTCAAACCGATTAACCCTAAAAAGTTCCAACAAGAGGTACGTGATTTCAGTGTGAATACTTCATCAAAACAATAAAGGGTGTATTCACCAAGATAAAAGTTTAACCCAAAGCAGTAACAAAAAAGCAGTAACAAAAAATAACTACATTTAGGACGAGTCAAAAACAACTTCGTTCGACTCTATAAAAAGGAAAATATCATGAGTTTTACCGACCATATTATTGCATTTTTACAAAATGGTGGCCCGTTCATATACCCTATCGCCCTAGTATTAGTCGTCGGTTTGGCCATCACTATCGAACGCTGGTTATATCTCAGTTCAGCTCATCGCACTAACCAAAAAGCATTCTCGTTAATCAAAGAAGCACTTAAAAGCGGTGATGTCGCGACAATCAGTCAACATGCGCAAAATAATAAAGCCCCTGTATTTGATGTATTGCAATCTGGTATCGTCAGAATTTCACAAGCTAATCGCCGTGAAGATGTGGAATACGCCATGGAAGAAACCATCATGGAGTACATGTTGAGACTTGAAAAGCGCACGCCATTTATTGCTACCTTAGCCAATATTGCTACGTTACTTGGTCTACTGGGTACCATTATGGGGCTGATTGCAGCGTTCTCTGCGGTAGCCAGTGCAGATCCAGCTGAAAAAGCTAACCTGCTGTCTTCCAGTATTTCTGTTGCAATGAACACCACTGCATTTGGTCTTATTACCGCTATTCCGCTAATTCTATTTCACTCAACACTGCAAACTAAAACTGCGACTATTGTTGATTCAATTGAAATGGCTGGCATTAAATTACTTAATTCACTGTCATTTTCTAAGCAAGCGGATTCGGACCGAGGCTAATAATTATGAGACGCCGTCGTCGCCCTAATACCGAAGATGCAGAACTCGATATCACTTCATTTATGAATTTGATGATCGTGCTCGTGCCTGTGTTATTACTGAGTTTGGTATTTTCACAAGTACGGATACTAAATCTGCAATTGCCTGTTATGTCAGAATCTCAACAAGCTGAAGATGATCAAGAACCTAAAGTATTGGAACTGGTCATTACTCAGCAAAGTCTTGAGCTCAACTACCCTGCGGGCATATTACTTAAACGTTTTGAAACAACAGAACAAGGTTATGATTTCAAGGCTTTGTCTGTGTACTTACAAGACCTTAAACTGACTTTTCAACAACAAGAAATCGATAAAAATGACATAGTGCTTTTGCTTGAATCTAATATCGATTATCAGACCATTGTGACTGCAATGGATACCGTGCGTTCATACAAAGCAGTGGTTGCGGCTAATCTAGTCGATGCTGAACTGTTTCCGCTTATCTCATTAGGCGATGCACCTGAAGAATCACTTGCTGAAACACAAGTAAGTGAAACCACAGGAGGCAAATCATGAAGCAATCACCCAGAGCTAAACGACTTGCTAAGCACCATAAGCGCTTTAAATCAGGTGGCAAACTTAACTTAGTTGCCTTGATGGATATCTTTACGATTTTGGTATTCTTCTTGATTGTGAATCAATCTGAAGTACGCGTTCTACAAAATATCGAAAAGATAAAGTTACCTGTCTCTATTGCTGAAGAACTGCCAGTTGAAAACCTGGTTATCACAGTACTTAAAGATACAGTGCTTATCCAAGAGCGAGCTGTTTGGCAAAATAGTGCTGATAAGCCTAACTTCAGTGAACAAGAAAACCTTGAGTTTATCGAAGCGATGACTACTGAGCTTACATACCAAGCGAGTAAACGTACTGAGTTAACAGAGTCAGAACAGGAAAAAGGCCGTGCCGTCACCATTATTGGCGATAGCAGCACACCTTATATGGCGTTAAAGCAAATTATGGCTGCTTGTGCTGAAACGGGATATAGAAATATGTCATTAGCCGTGGAACGCCAAGCCAGTAAAACGGCTGAGGAGAGTTAGCATGACAGCAGCAAGCTTATCCCATTCGTTTAATGGCAGTAGCCCAAATGGTAATAGCTTTAACGACATAGGTGATTTATTTAAGCCCAGTAAACAAGATAGGTTATTTAAACAGATCTTAGTGTTACTACTGGTCATTTACGCTGTGTTCGGCATCGGTGTGCCTTTACTTGAGCAAGTTGAAGTGCCAAGAGAAGTTAAAGAGCAATTACCACCGCAGTTAGCGAAAATAATGCTTAAAGAAAAACAACTTCCAGTGCCTGAAAAGCCAGAAGTTATTCCTGAACCTGAGCCAGAACTTGAAAAAGAACCGGAAAAGGTTGAAGAGAAGCCTATCGATAAACCTGTTGAAAAGCCAATAGTACAGCCGACAATGACCCGTGAGGCCGCAAAAGAAAAAGCACAAACTTCAGGGCTAGCAGCCATGAAAGATGAGCTTTTTTCAATGCGTGAAGCGTTTGATATCAAGCCGGCATCTCAAAGTGCCCTTGAACAAACGCAGGCGCAAGAAGTGAAAGTCAAACGTAAGATGTTAGCAGCTTCGGCCAATACCCAAAGTGAGAGTTTAACCACCTCTACCGTCAATCAAACCGTTGTGTCAGATGCTTTAAGCACTAAAAACACCCAACAAATTAGGTTGGCAGAAGAGGAGGTGTTAGCTACTCAAGGGGCAATTGCCGAGGAAGAGCAACTGGCTTCTGCGGGAAGCCAACGTTCAGAGGCAGCATTACGCCGCACACTTGAGGCGAACAAAGCACGTTTATATGCCTTGTATAATCGAGCTCTGCGTAAAGACCCTTTCCTCAAAGGTAAAGTCATGTTTGAGATTGAGATCCTGCCTAATGGCAGCATTAGTCGGGTTGATATTCAATCAAGCCAGCTTAACAATGCCAAATTAGAGCGCCAACTAAAGGTTGTGTTACGTTCAATCACCTTCCCAGCAGAAGATGTTGCAACAATGACAACCATTTGGGCGATCGACTTCTTACCCAGCTAGACAGAAGTAAGCGATAAATGATTAATTAATTTTTATCAGTTAACAATACGGCCAATTGGCCGTATTTTTTTATTTGCTTAAGGCTTAGAAAGTAAAACAGATTAAAGCACTTGCTTCATAATCTTAGCATCAGGGCCATAACTTGCGTTAGCCGCCTGCTCATGATCAATCTCAAAGCCCATTTTTTGCCAAAAAGGGACTGAGCCTTGTATTGCCACAAGTTGTATTTGTGAGTAATTGTATTGCTTAGCAATTAATTTTAACTGCTCAACCATTTGCTTACCGACTCCTGAGCCTTTTAATAGAGCAGATACCGCTAAATCATGTAGAAACAATTTATTACCCTCCTTTTTCTCAGAAAGTGTCTGATAGAGCTTAGGAGGCGTTTCATTAGCCCAAACATGAGCCAATAGATAAGCCATTACCTTTTGCTCTTCATTTTGATAGACAAAACAGCAGTGAGCAGAATGCTGCCATTTATCCCGAAGGACTTCGAGCGGCTCTGGTTCAATATCCACATACACTTGCGATTGGAGTTTATAGATTTCAGGCCACATTGACTCTGTAATTGGATTAATTGGCATTTCGGGCAGACTCTGAATGTAATAATTTAGAAAGTATTAATTTGGAACGTATGACTTATCCATCATACAAAAATAATCATATGCCTCAATCGATAAGTGATAATGGATAAATATAAGAAGATAAATCATAAATTTCAGCCAACAAAAAGCCCGTCATAAGACGGGCTCTTGCTTTAACCGTGAGGCTAAATTTGGCTGGGATACCAGGATTCGAACCTGGGGATGCCGAGATCAAAACCCGGTGCCTTACCACTTGGCGATATCCCAAAATTGGTTATGTATAACTTTTCATAAAGGAAGGTTTACATATTGAAAAAATTTGATGGTACGGGAAGAGAGACTTGAACTCTCACACCTTACGGCACCAGAACCTAAATCTGGCGTGTCTACCAATTCCACCACTCCCGCATCAAATCTTTCTCAGAATATACACTAATTATATATAGTGTAAACTCTGTTGTTGCTCTTTTCTAACTAAGTAGCATAGCGTTACCCACTAATCTACCTTTAAACATGGTAGCAATGGCGGGACTTGAACCTGCGACCCCAGCATTATGAATGCTGTGCTCTAACCAGCTGAGCTACATTGCCTAAGATGGCTGGGATACCAGGATTCGAACCTGGGGATGCCGAGATCAAAACCCGGTGCCTTACCACTTGGCGATATCCCAATAATCTTGTCTACTTACTTTAAAATGGCTGGGATACCAGGATTCGAACCTGGGGATGCCGAGATCAAAACCCGGTGCCTTACCACTTGGCGATATCCCAA